>CADCRD010000109.1 GCA_902803725.1 uncultured Eubacteriales bacterium | reverse complement strand
CACGCAGCTTCCTGAAGTGGTGACGGTGCGCCAACAGTCAGAAAGTCATGCACTTTTTTCGCAGCCTCGACCACCGGCTCAGGACCGATCAAGTATCCCAGCCGCCATCCCGTGATAGCATACGTTTTGGACAGACTGTTGCATGTCACTGTCCTTTCAGCCATCCCGGGAAGCTGTGCCATCACCGTATGTTCATAGGGCTCATATACCATATATTCGTAGACTTCATCCGTCACTACATATGCATCATATTTTATCGCCAGCTTTCCAATAGCAATCAGTTCTTCCCTTGTGAACACCTTGCCGCACGGATTCGACGGATTGTTTATGATGATGCATTTTGCACCGTCTTTAAATCCTTTCTCTATCAGCTCTATATCAAAATGATAGTCAGGCGGAGTCAGAGGAATGTAGATGGGTTCAGCCCCGGACAGTATTGCGTCAGCTCCGTAATTTTCATAAAACGGAGAAAAAACCATGACCTTGTCACCCGGATCAACGATCGCCATCATGGCGCTCATCATGGCCTCCGTTCCGCCGCATGTGACCAGCACCTGAGTCTCGGGATCTGTCTGAAGACCGGTCTGCTTTTCGAATTTCTTTGCAAGAGCCTGCCTGAGATTCTGAGCACCATATGTTACAGAATACTGATGTGGTCCATTGTAAGCTATCTTCGCCAGCGCTTCCATCAGTTCCTTTGGAGGATCAAAATCAGGAAAACCCTGAGATAAATTTATAGCTCCGTACTTATTGCTGATCCTTGTCATTCGCCTGATCACAGAGTCTGTGAACAGATCCGTTCTGTCACTTAATTTTCTCATTTTAATTCTTCTCCGGTCAACACGATTTCCCGGCAATGATAATACCGCCGTCCGCCATCCAATTTTTTGCTATTATATCATTTAATCCGGAGTTTCGCATCAGTATACGCCTTCTTCTCCGATGTTATTTATGGTACTATGTATGGGAAAAAATTGTTTTACAGGAGGAAACGCATGGTCCTATATTTCAGCGCCACCGGCAATACACAGTACATCGCACAGCTGATCGCAGACAAACTGGCAGATCAGACAACAGATCTGCTTGAACGGCTGCGTACAGGAGACCACTCTGCTATTCATTCAGATTCTCCGTTTGTCATTTGCCTGCCCGTGTATGTGGGAGACATTCCCTGCTTCATAATGGAATGTCTGAATTCAACACCTCTTAAAGGATCCGGAAAGATCTATTTCGTGTACACATGCGCAGGTTATACCAGCAGCGGATTTCGTCATGCCAAAAAGATAGCCGGCACCAAGGGCATGGAATACGGCGGCAGCTTGTCTGTCCAAATGCCCAACAACTATGTGGCCAGCAACCTCAACGGCATTCCTGACGATGCAAAGATCAAAGAGCTGATAGCCGCTGCAGAGCCGGTTACTGATGAAATTGCCGCAACCATACGGCGCGGCGGAACTCTGAAATCAAGGCATATCACACTGGCCGAACATGTCCTTTGCATATTCACATACTGGTTCTGGCGTACATTCATGCAAAGAACAAAACCGTTTTACGCCACGAAAAACTGCACAGGCTGCGGACTTTGCGAAAGAAAATGCCCTCTTGGTATTATCAAAATGACAGACAGCCATCCTGTCTGGACCGGCAGTAAATGTGCTCACTGCATGGCATGCATACAGAACTGTCCTGCCGGGGCTATCGAATACGGCAGCAAAACACAGGAAAAAAAGCGCTATACTTTTAAAGGTTCAGTACAATCACCTTAAATCAGCGGCTGATTGCACAGCGGCGGGCGAAAGAGTAATATATTAGTGACGGACCGGCTGACTGCAGAGCCGGAAACACTGAAATTGATGAACAGGAGGTGGCAGACATGGCGGAATTAAGAAAGGCAAAAGAAAATCTCGAAAGAAAAGGATATACAGTCAATCTGTTTGAGACAGGAGCCGAAGCGGCTGCTTATCTCAACGAACAGATCGATGGGACGAGCGTCGCGATCGGAGGCATGAAGACGGCCGAACAACTGGGACTTTTCGACAGTCTGGCCGAACACAACGATACAGTCTGGCACTGGCGGCAGGATCCGGCAGAAGCGCTGAAAAAGGCAATGACGACGGATCGATATATCTCTTCGGCAAACGCGATCTCGGAGGACGGCACGATCGTCAACATCGATCATACGGGCAACAGACTGTCTTCGATCCTCTTCGGACACAACAAGGTCTATCTCGTGATCGGCGTCAACAAGCTGACCGATACCACTGAAGACGCAATTTGGAGGGCGCGCAACATAGCGGCGCCCAAGAGAGCAAAGTCGATGGGAAGAAAAACGCCGTGCGTCTTCAAAGACAAATGCTTTGACTGTAAGAGCCCGGACAGACTGTGCAGAGGCATGCTGGTCCTGATGTATCCAATGGGCTCGTCAGAGATGGAAATTATTCTGGTCAATGAAGAACTCGGAATGTAAAGAACTGTCTCAAAACCAGAATACTAAAACGAAAAAAGAGACATGAGTGTCTCTTTTTGTTTCACGTCCGCGCCAAGTCTCACGGCTTTTTTATGCCTTTTTCCATTCTGCGATCTGATCAAGGTCCACTTTTGAACCGCCGCAGACGAT
>CADCRD010000108.1 GCA_902803725.1 uncultured Eubacteriales bacterium | reverse complement strand
TGAACCATTCCTACAAGATCGCCGCCGTCGTCAATGATGATGTTCGGTTTGTGCTCAAGGCACATTTCTATACGCGATGCATACCCTTCCGGTGTGTCACCGTGGACTGCATACACGCTGATCCCATCATCGGCAAGAGCAGCGGCTACATCGTCCTGTGTTGACAGTACGTTACTGCCCGTGGCTGCCAGCTGTGCTCCTCCGATCGCCAGTACTTTGCATAAATATGCAGTCTTTGCTTCCATATGGATCGACAGCGATATTTTTATTCCTTCAAATGGTCTGCTTTCCCGAAATTCATCCTCCAGTGAACGCAAAAGAGGCATGTTGTTTCTCACCCATTCGATTTTCCTGTGGCCTGACGGCGCCAGCGTTATATCTTTCACATCATATTCTTTGATCATTATTTTTTCCGAGGCAGAATATGCCCTGTCCTTTCTCTTTATTCTTTTGAAATATTCACCTTCACCTTTTCAGGAGTCACAGCAACAGAATGAATTTTGTCATTCGTCGTGACTTTTACAGCAACTTCGTGTGTGCCTTCCTTCAGATTTTTCAGATCCACACTGCACACTATATCATCCGTGCTGAATCCTTCCATCTGATCATCCGTGCCCTTTGCTGTTATACTGATGGCATTCTCAGTTATCGATGCGGTATATCCCTTTTCAAGGCCATTTTTTTCTATTGCAGCTGTCTGCACATCAAATGACATGCTTGCCAGTTCCTTCAGCACGACCCTGGCACTGATGTCTTCCGATTCACTGGCAAGCTCAACGCCATATGGCAGAGAGAGTTCAATTGGTATCGTGGTCGTTTTATTAAGACCGCTGATGTCGATCTGCTCTCCCTGTACCCCTGTTATATCAGCCAAAGTATCCTGTGTGCCTCTTATCGTAACTTTTTCCGGGAGCTTTATCTCTTCCAGCTGCATCCCGTCACTGACTGTACCTGTTGTCTTTACATCAAGATCAACCTCTTTTGTTTCCATCATGCTGGCAGTTACTGCTACATTCTTTGTCGACAGCCATACATTTTCAACTTTTTTGCCGCTGCTGTCCACCGGCACAGCCTTCGCTGTTACAGTAGTATCATCAATCTTTATACTGTTGCGCGGCACGCTGACCTGAATATTGTCAACTTTGTTTACTATCGATTTTGCACCGTAAACATTTACATTATCCGGGTCTGTTCTGACATTGCCCGGTTCCCTGTTCTTCACCCTCTTACCAGTGAATTTAACTTTCACGGGTTTTGAATTGTTCACTCTTTCCTCGACTTTGACCGTAATGACCGACGGAGAAATTTTTTCTATTTCAGCCTTTTTTGACGTCGCAGCCTTTAACGTCACGGTATTCTCACCCCTGATGCAGTGAGTAAGATCCGCCGTAACATGAATATCGTCCTTATCCACACGGTTCAGCTGGGAGCGCTTTCCTTCCAGTGTAACGCTGACCTGTTTTTCGCTGGCCGAAGCAAAATCAAGGCCGTTATTCTGCAGTGAATCCGTATTAAGAAATTCTATTTCGATTCCGGTTATTTTTTTATCCGTTTTCGGGTCAACCTGACCCGCCACATACAGCCACAGCACGATCGCTATTATCAGTGAGAGGGCCATGTTTATTTTGTTATTCTTAAACATCTTTCTTGCCCCCCACCTTATCCATAGCCTTTTTGACGTTCTTCAGAGCTCTGTCTTCACCATCATTGAGATACATCTGCAGCAATTCCTTTTCAACAGATTTGCCGTCAAGGTATCTTGTGATATTGCCGTCCCTGGCCATGGATATGATTCCTGTCTCCTCAGAAACGATAAAAACAAGAGCGTCAGATTTTTCTGTTATGCCGATGCCTGCTCTGTGTCTCGTTCCCAGGTCAGTCGACAGATTCTTGTTCTCTGTGAGAGGCAGTACGCATCCCGCAGCATACAGTTTGCGTCCGCGTACAATGGCAGCCCCGTCATGCAGCGGAGCTCCCTCATAAAATATATTTCCAATGATCTCAGCATTTATATTCGCATTTATGATCGTTCCTGTTTCACATATATCCGTCAGTGAGGTCTGCCGTTCAAAGACGATCAGCATACCGAGCTTTGTCCGAGAAGCAGATTCGATCGCACGCACGAACTGTGAAACAATATCTTTGGCTTCGTTTTTGTTTATCTGCCTGAAGGCAGGCACCCATTTGCCGCGGCCCATGCGTTCGAGAGCCCGTCTGAGTTCCGGCTGGAATACAACGACCAGAGCGATCAGTCCCAGTTTCATAGCCCCCTGCAGTATCCAGTTCAGCGCATACAAATGAAACAGGCCGGACAGCCAGGTCGCCACCACCATCAGCAGCAAACCCTGAACAAGCTGTTCTGCCCTGCTTTCACGTATAAACCCCAGTAACTTGTAAATAACGAAAGCTACCAGCAAAATATCGATGATATCGATGAAGCCGATCCCACTTGCGATATTGTACATGATATCTTTCATATTATCGCTCAGCCAGTCCATTTATCTTTCAGTCTCTTTCTTTCCTTTTTATTCCCCTTATATAGTTTCAGGGCTGATGTACAGCCCTGAAACAGAATTGATTTTTTAGATTAATTAATATGTTGTCTCCAGCAGACCGTAGTTATCGTCCTTTCTCTTGTATACTACGTTTACGCTGTCTGTCTCCATGTTGAGAAATACATAGAAATTATGTTCCAGCATTTCCATCTGCACGACTGCCTCTTCTACAGACATCGGTTCCAGTTCGAATTTCTTTGTCTTAATGATTTCTCCGGTTTCCTTCTCTTCGGGTTCCGGCCAGTCAGCGAATAAAAATTCCTTTGAATTTTTATGCTTTTTCTGGATCTTGTCTTTGAATCTTGACATCTGTGTCGAAAGCTTTTCAACAACGTTGTCTGTTTCTGTATAGAAATCGCCCGACTTATCTTCTGCTCTGAAGATCATGTTGCGTGCTTTGATGGTAGCCTCCATTTTCTGACGGTTTTTTTCCTCGCTC
>CADCRD010000107.1 GCA_902803725.1 uncultured Eubacteriales bacterium | reverse complement strand
GCAATGGAACGAATACTGGCCGCTTACAGCGGTTACTATGATATCAACATTGAAGATCCGATGCCACCGTTCATCGCAGAAGCAGAATTCAATCTTCACGATGAGCAGTATTTTCTTGTCCGAAGTGCCAGGATCGCCGAATATGATTCACGTGAGATAGTATTTTTCGCTGCTCCAGAGGTACTGGATCTTGCAACCTTCAGAATGCTGGATGAAATTGCATGGACAAACGGGCTGTCCCGTGTACGGATCACAGAGAACCATAAAAATACTGACATCTCACTTTTTATTGTTGCTGACGAAATCGACACAAGAGTTATCAGAGAAGCAGAGAAAATCCGCAGGTACAAAAAATACATGTATGGTTTGAGAGGATGGAGCGGATACAGGCTGATCATCTGTGATGTTAAAAACAGGCAATATGTCTGCAACAGGCTGGGATCTAATTTGGGCGAAATAGCAAATTCTGTCTTTCGCCTGAAATGACATTTTGTACAGTTCCCTGCCTGAAGCATATGTAATTATTCTATATTAGTCATTTTACTGAAAGGGGGTTTTAAAATGACTGCATTACTTATCATTATCGCTGCTATCATTTGTCTGCTGATAGGATATGTTACCTACGGCAGCTGGCTGGCAAAGCAATGGGGCATCGATCCGAAAAAGGAGACCCCGGCGCATTACATGAGAGATGGCGTCGACTATGTAGCTGCTCCGCCGGCAGTACTCATGGGACACCATTTTTCATCTATTGCCGGCGCCGGGCCGATCAACGGACCAATACAGGCAGCAATATTCGGATGGGTCCCGGTATTCCTTTGGTGCGTTATCGGGGGAATATTCTTTGGCGGACTTCAGGATTTTGGTTCACTGTTTGCTTCTATCCGGCACAACGGCAAATCTGTAGGCGAGATCATCAAAGACTCGATGGGCGGCAGAGCTCAGAAACTGTTCATCATTTTTGCACTTCTGGTTCTCTTGCTGGTCATCGCATCTTTTGTAAACGTTGTTGCAGGAACATTCTTTACTCTTCCTGATGACAGCGGAAACACAGATTTCGGATTCGTAACAGATCCAACCGGCAATCAGACCACAGCAATGGTATCGATACTGTTTATTATCCTTGCAGTTTTCTATGGCTTAATGACGAACAAATATGGTGTCAAAACGAAGACAGCCACAGTGATCGGGATCATTGCGATCGTTTGTATACTGATTCTCGGTATGAATGTGGGCTTTGCAATGGGACGCGTCGGATGGATAGTTTTCATCGGCTGCTATATAGCTATTGCTTCTATGATCCCTGTGTGGATACTGCTGCAGCCGCGTGATTATCTTTCAAGTTTTCTTTTGTACGCTATGATGATCATTGCTATAGCCGGCATAGTGCTGTCAGCAATCACCGGAAATGCAGAGTTCCAGCTTCCGGCATTTACCGGGTGGAGTAATGATCTTGGGATGCTGTTCCCAATGCTGTTTATTACTGTGGCGTGTGGTGCCTGCTCAGGCTTCCATTCGCTGATAGCAACCGGCACTTCATCTAAACAGCTTGACAATGAGGCTCACGCAAAACCGATAGGCTATGGCTCTATGCTGATCGAATCAGCTCTCGGAATCATTTCTCTTATCGCTGTGGGTTTTGTATTCAGCAAATATACAGCCGGGGAATTCGGTTCGCCTTCAGCAGCCTTTGCCGGAGGGATCGGTGTCATGTTCGGGACCGAGGGAACAAACATATACAACACTATATATGCTCTGCTCACGCTGGCGGTTTCTGTGTTTGCGCTCACATCTCTTGATACCGGAACACGTCTTTCCAGATTTATGTTTACTGAACTGTTCCTCAAAGAAGGTGAATCATCATATAAAGATGCGAAAGGCATACGCCGCGTTCTGGCATATCCCTGGTTTGGCACAGTGCTGATGGTCACTGTGGGATGTATCCTCGGAGGTCTTCAGCTCAGCCAGATCTGGAGTCTCTTCGGAGCAGCAAACCAGCTGCTGGCCGGGCTGGCTCTCATGGCTGTCTGCGCATGGCTTGGAGAAGCAGGAAAGAATAATAAGATGTTTTACGTGCCAATGGTATTCATGCTGGCAGCTACACTCACCAGTCTTATCATCACAATCAAAAATAAACTCGTTGTGTTTGCAGCAGGCGGTTCTGTCTGGGGCGACTGGTTCCAGTTCATATTCGCACTTGCCATGACTATCCTTGCAATTTTCCTCATCATAGAATCTGTAAACACATTCAGAAGAAATAAAGCAGCTTAATGAATGCCCATTGTTGCGTTTCTCTTTTCTTTTCATTTTGCGCCGGGGACGATCAGCTGTATCTCCCCGGCGCCGCACTATTGATACTGCACTATTCATCATTTCTTAATGCAATCATTGGGATTTTCCTGTCAAAAACTTGTAACCGTTGGAATTTTACTGATATCGATCTTTTTTCAAGGTTTTATCAGTAACTTTTCAACGTTTCCCGGTATATCACACGTCCCTG
>CADCRD010000106.1 GCA_902803725.1 uncultured Eubacteriales bacterium | reverse complement strand
ATTGAGTCCACTGTTCTTGACATGTCAGGTGATGAGCTGATGGTATTAAGGCCGGGCATCATCACGGCTGATCAGATCGAAGCGGCTGTAGGCAAAACAGTCAAATACGATCCTTCTCTTAACGTAGATCCCAGAGAGATGGCGGCTGACGGGGAGGAATTCAAGCCAAAGGCGCCGGGGATGAAATATAAACACTATGCACCAAACGCGGATATGATCATAATCGAAGGACATCGTGATGCAGTCAAAAAAGAGATCAACAGACTGCGCGTTCTGAACGAAAAGCTTGGCAACAAAGTGGGCATCATATTCTTTGAAGAACAGCAGTTCATCGAGGCAGCTCACGAGTTCTTTGCCAGACTCAGAGATCTGGACAAACAGGGCGTGGACATGATTCTTGCAGGCGCGCTCAGCGATGTGAACGGCGTTGGGTTCGCGGTAATGAACAGGATGCTGAAATCGGCCGGATATAATATTGCAAAAGTCTGATAAGCACCGGGGATTGCATGATGCAGGAAACAGCAATCACAAATTAAAGAATAAAATTAAGAAAAGGAAGGTCAGGATTATGGAAAGAATAGCAATAGCATGTGATCACGGCGGATATGAACTGAAAGAAATGATAGCAGGATTTCTGGACAGTCAGGAAGTGGGGGTGATAGATTGCGGCACAGATTCAACTGAGTCCGTAGACTATCCTATTTACGGGAAGAAGTGTGCAGAGATGGTAGCCTCAGGTGAAGCCGACAGAGGCATCGTTGTCTGCGGCAGCGGCATCGGCATCTCGATCGCGGCTAACAAAGTCAAGGGTATCAGATGCGCGCTGTGCACATCTGAAGAGATGGCCGAACTGTCAAGAAAGCACAATAATGCCAATATGCTGGCACTGGGTGCGCGTACAACCGACCCTGTAACAGCTATGAATATATTAATCAAATGGTATAATACCGAGTTTGAAGGCGGCAGACATCAGCGCCGCGTAGATATGCTCGATGAGATGTAGTAATAATGAGGAGGCAAAGAATGGGTAAAGTATACGTATTTGATCATCCGCTGATCCAGCACAAGATGGCGCTGATGAGAGACAAGAACACCAGCACAAAGGACTTCAGGGAACTGGTCAACGAGATCGGTCTTCTTATGGGATATGAGGCAACACGTGATCTGGAGCTTGAAGAAGTAGAGATCGAAACACCTATCTGCCCGACAAAAGCAAAGATGCTGCCGAGTATTTCGGTCGCCATTGTTCCGATCCTGCGTGCAGGTCTTGGACTGGTCGACGGGCTGATGAGCCTGATCCCGAATGCGAAAATCGGTCATGTAGGTCTGTATCGCGATCCTGTAACTCATGAACCGCATGACTATTACTGCAAGATGCCGGAAGATCTGGATCGCAGGAAGGTATTCGTAGTAGATCCGATGCTGGCAACCGGCGGCAGTGCTGTAGCTGCAATAGATTTTATAAAGAAACAGGGGGCAAAGAACATCACGTTCATGTGCCTGATCGCAGCACCTGAAGGCATAGAGGTACTGCAGAATGCTCATCCGGATGTGGATATCTATATTGCTGCAAAGGATGATCATCTGAACGAGAACGCTTATATCGTCCCGGGACTGGGAGATGCCGGCGACAGACTGTTCGGCACAAAATAGTTTCAGAAGATATTGATTGCCGATATACAAAATAATATAAAATAACTTTAAGAAAGGAAAATGTGGAGAACTCTCCTGTGAGTTCAAAACACAAGGAAAGACTTAATGAAAAATATCATACCCGACAGCGTAAGCGACAAGGAAAATGTGTTTGACGTGCTGATGGAGCGCGGTTTCATCGAGCAGTGCACACACGAAGAAGAAATAAAAGAACTGCTGGGCAAAGAAAAAATCAAATTTTATATCGGGTTCGACCCGACTGCCGACTGCCTGCATGTCGGACACTTCATGCAGGTCATAATCATGATGTATATGCAGAAATACGGCCATACACCGGTGGTACTGCTGGGCGGCGGCACAGGCATGGTCGGTGATCCGTCAGGCAGAACTGATATGAGACAGGTCATGGATATCGAGACGATCGACAACAACTGCATGCAGTTCAAAAAGCTCTTTGACCGATTCCTCGATTTTGACGATGAATGGAAATACGAAGGCAATGAAGGTGTTTTTACACCCGGTCACGCAAACAAAGAGCCTGAGCCGGGCAAGGCGATCTCTGTAAACAATGCTTCATGGCTGAGACCATTAAACTACGTTGAGTTCGTCCGCGAGATCGGCACACACTTTAACGTCAACCAGATGCTGCAGGCTGAAGCTTTCAAGCAGAGAATGGCCAGAGATAACGGTCTGTCATTCTTCGAGTTCAACTACATGCTGATGCAGGGCTATGACTTTATGGTCATGGCAAGAGACTTTGACTGCAAGATGCAGTTCGGAGGCAATGACCAGTGGTCAAACATCATTGCAGGTGTTGAGCTGACACGTAAAAAGTGTCAGAAACAGGTTTACGGCATGACGATGTCACTGCTGACAACGAGCGAAGGCAAGAAGATGGGCAAAACTCAGAAGGGCGCACTGTGGCTGGATGCTTCAAGAACATCTCCGTATGAGTTTTACCAGTACTGGAGAAATGTCGAGGATGCTGATGTAAACAAGTGCCTGAGGATGCTGACATTCCTGCCGATGGACGAAGTAAACAGACTGTCCGCACTGGAAGGTGCTGAGCTGAATCATGCCAAGGAAGTACTGGCATTCGAGGTAACGAAGCTCGTTCACGGCGAAGAAGAAGCAAAAAAAGCACAGGACGGCGCACGCGCTGCATTCGGCGGCGGCGGCTCTATCGAGAACATGCCTACAACGAAAATGGACGCTGCACAGTTTGAAGGTGAAGGCTACGGTCTGGCAAGCCTGCTGAAAGACCTCGGTCTGGAAAGCAGCAACAGCGAAGCCTTCAGATCCATCCAGCAGGGCGGCGTAAAAGTTGGCGGCGAAAAGATCACAGACAAGAAAGCAACAGTAACAGCTGACATGTTCACAGACGGGAAACTGCTCATCGAAAAGGGCAAGAAGAAAAAACACGTCGTCGAGATATAGTGTGACAAGGGGACGGTTCTTCTGTCACACTTGACAGAAGTCAAAAACAACAATGCCGGAACTATTCAGGTGTTATTCAGGCCTGTAAGGTTTCAGATGGAAATCATATTTACTGCGGAGCTTTTTGCTGATTATCTCACTATCCTCCGGATAGCTGTAATTCCAGTGGTTCAGGATCACGTAGTAGATCCCGAGCAATGTTTCGAAAATCGATCCTGCCGGAACGGTTTTTCGGTAACTTCCATCTGCTATTGCCTGGTCTATCAACTTTGTTATCTGGTCATAGACCGGCTGGAGGCATTGATGCAGCGAACTGTTTTCCAGGGTATTAAGATATGAGATCCTCCGCGTCAGGGCGGGATATTTCATGGTGAAATTTACCAGTGTATGGAATGTATCAAACAATATGGTTTCAGCCGATGTTCCAGATTGCCTTGCTGACTCAGCTTCTTCACGGATCTGAGAACAGACAGCGTCCAGTGTTCCGGTCAGCAGGCTTTCCTTTTTTACGGGGATCTCATCACCTCTGGTTATGGGCAAGATCGCCAGACTGGCAGGCGGTGATATGCAGATCGGCGGGCATCCGTGGGGTAAGTTCCCCATCCCGTACCCTTTGTTCATGAGGACTTTCAGGTTCTTCACGCAGCCGTGGTGGAACATCAGGCCGATGTTCTATCTGTTCTCCGGCGGTACGACTCAGCTTTCCGTCGCAAAAGCTGTCAGCGAATGCGGCATTGATGTGATCGTGGCGGCAGGCGGTGCTGTTCATGGTCATCCGGACGGCAGCAGGGCAGGTGCCCGTTCGATGCGTCAGGCTATGGATGCTGCTGTGAAGGGGATCGATCTTACGGAATACGCAAAGACTGCACCGGAGCTGATAAGTATGCTGCAGATGCTGGATCCGGAAATACAAAAGAATTTTGCGCTCATGAACTGATCATGAAGTGCATTTTGGGAGCCGGTGAATGCCGGCTCTTTTTTTTATTGTTTTCCGGAAACAAATTGCGTAAAATTTATCTAAAGGATCTACAAAGGACAATATATTGATCAGGAGGGGAAATGCTAAAAACAGGATGTCACCTTTCGGCAGCAAAAGGATATGAGAATATGGCAAAAGAAGCTAAAGCCATAGGTGCGAATACTTTCGCGTTTTTCACGCGCAATCCCAGAGGAGGGAAGTCAAAAGCACTGGATGAAGAAGATATATCTTCGTTTTATAAGCTATGGAATTCAGGCGGAGATGAGATCGGCGGGAATGACGATGAAAAATATGAGACAATGATAAAGGGGAAGCTCGTTGCTCATGCCCCGTATACTTTAAATCCATGTTCGAACAAAGAATATGTAAGAGAGTTTGCACTGACTTCAATGCGGGAAGATCTGGAGCGGCTGGAATATACACCGGGCAATTATTATAATTTTCATCCGGGCTCACATGTTGGACAGGGCACAGAAAAAGGTGTTGAAATGATCGCGAAGGTGCTGAATGAAGTGATGTGGGAAGGGCAGCAGACGATCATCCTTCTGGAGACAATGTCCGGAAAAGGCAGCGAGATCGGAGGAAGCTTCGAGGAATTGGCGGAGATAATAGATCGTGTTGAATTAAACGGCAAAGACGGAAAGACAAACAGGATAGGAGTCTGCATGGACACCTGTCATGTCAGCGATGCCGGATACGATATAAAGAATGATCTTGATGGAGTGCTGGAAGAATTCGACAGGATCATTGGTATAGACCGCTTGAAGGCAATGCATCTGAATGATTCAAAAAACCCCTGCGGATCGCATAAAGACAGGCACGAAAAGATCGGTGACGGGTATCTGGGGCTGGATACTTTTGCAGCTGTTGTTAATGATCCTGTCCTGAAAGAACTGCCTATGATCCTTGAAACGCCGAATGATCTTGAAGGGTATGCAGCAGAAATAAGGCTGCTGCGAAGCCTGGAAAAATGAGTTCAACTCAAAAGAACAAGAGAAACATCAGCATGCTGATCATAGATGTTTGCTCAGATCCAGTTCTCTGAAAATCGCATTTTCGCTGGGATTATTGCAGTAGTTGCCGATTGGATAAAAACCATAATGATCGTACATTTTTACGGCTGAGGCCATGAATGGAAATGAGTCAAGGCGCATGTATCTGTAGCCGATTTCTCTGGCGTCGTCTATTATCCTGTCCATGAGAAGGCGGCCGATCTGATGGCCTCTCGCCTGCGGACGCACAAAGAGGCGCTTACCTTCGCAGACAAAATGATGAGGATCATTATCGTCAGCCTGAGCCGTGGCAAGCGGATCGTTATTGCTGAGCTGATCGCTCAGATTCGTCAGTGCGATGCAGCCGACAGGTTCATTGTCAAGCAAGGCCAGATAAAGCCTGCCGTCCGGAGGAGCATACTTTGAGTTGAAATCAGCCACCTCATCATCGAGATGCTGATTCGCCAGAACTTCCTTCATCTTATCATCGTTCATCATCAGCCATGCGACATACTCCTTCATTAGCGAGAGTACATCTTCGTATCTGTCATTAGCAGGGATGATCTCAACAGCAGACATCATTTTATCCTCCCGAATACTGTTTCACGGGCATCAGCGTCCTAATACATATTATGAAATAAATGACGGGGGAAGGCAAGAAAAGGAAATAAGAATTGCAGTAAATAAAAATATCATGTACTGTATTCATAACAGAAAAAAGGTGAAAGGAGAAAAAATGTTCAGAGAAATGCGCAGGAAAGATCGTCAGGTCACTGATCCGGCGGAAATAGTCAAAGTAATGAAAGAAT
>CADCRD010000105.1 GCA_902803725.1 uncultured Eubacteriales bacterium | reverse complement strand
TTTGGTATATTTTCAAGGGGGCAAAAGTTTCAAAAGCATTATAAGGAGTAGTACCATAGGTTTAGAAGCTACTGATTTCAACGGTTTTGCTCTTCGGCTGTGCTTCTTGTGAAAAAATTTATATGGATAATACACCAGGGGAAAATAGATCTTTTGATCGATGGTAAAACAGAAAAAGCACAGTTATAATCAATTCGTGTATCGATTTGCTTTTCCCTCGTTTCCCGTTGTTTATTACTTCATTCACAGGGGGTGATATGATGAGTGAAAGTAAAGGTCAATTTAATTCCAATTTCGGATTTATAATGGCAACGGTAGGTTCTGCTGTTGGTCTTGGAAATCTATGGGGATTTCCGTACAAAATGGGGACTAACGGCGGATTTGCATTCTTTATTCTTTATTTGTTAATGCTGTGTATGACCGGTTTTTCGGTAATGATCGCTGAGTTTGCTGTTGGACGCAGCACGGGAAAAGCTCCGATCGAAGCTTACAGAGAGCTGAACAGCAAGTACACGATCGTCGGGTATTTCGCTGTGGCAGCTGCTGTATTCCTTCTCGCATTTTACTGCACACTCGGCGGCTACACAATGAAGTACTTTGTTGAAAACTTCATTTCAATATTCACACATGGAGGGATATACTCAACAGGAGATACCAGTCAGTATTTTAGTGATTTTATCAACAATGGAGGCAGTGTAGTTCTGTATCTGGCATTGTTTATGATCATTAACCTGATCATCATCATGGGCGGTGTTGCAGGCGGTATTGAAAAGTTCACTACGGTCGCTATGCCGGCTTTATTTATTATGCTGATCATCGTTATTATCAAAGTACTGACACTGGATGGTTCCGGTGCCGGTCTTTCGTTTATGTTCAAACCAAACATGGAGGCATTCCAGGGAACAGGATGGATCAATGTACTAGGCAGAGCCGGAGGACAGATGTTCTTCTCACTCTCTCTTGGCATGGCAGCCATTATCACATACGGGTCATACCTCTCAAAGAAAGAGAGTCTCGTAAAAAATGCCGTGATAGTTCCGGTCGCAGATACGATCGTAGCTCTGATGGCAGGTATGGCTGTAATGCCGGCGTGCTTTGCCTTTAATATCGAGCCGTCAGGCGGCCCGGGACTTCTGTTCATCACGCTGCAGCAGGTATTTAACGATATGGGCAGTGTGGGACCGTTCTTTGGATTCCTGCTTTACTTCCTGGTATTCATTGCTGCAATAACATCCTCGATCTCAGTTGCAGAGGCTGTTGTTTCAGCTGCTATCGATGCCAGAATCAAAAAAGGCAAGAGCTATAACAGAAAAACGATCGCATCAATTGTCATTTGTATAGAATTTCTGCTGAATCTGCCGACAGCTCTGGACGCTCTGGGCGGTGCGGGTCTGCCTCAGCCGCTCGGTTTCTGCTGGCTCGATTTTTACGATCTGCTCGCAGAAGGTCTGCTCATGCCGTTTGGCTCACTGTGTCTGGCAATCATTGTCGGATATGGTCTGAAGGTGGAATGGCTGCAGGAAGAATGTGAAGCTGAAGGTAACAAATTCTCCGGAAAAGGTTACTGGAAGGCATGCTTTAAGGTTCTTTCTCCGCTGGCGATGGTGTTCATTCTTCTTGGACAGATCGATTCGTTCTTCAGCCTTGGGATATTCGGATAATAAAGGAACATGCATAGTGACACAGAAATAATGTGCTGACAATTTGCTGTAATTTAAAAAACAACGGAGAAGGCCAATCGCAAACAAGATGGCAGGAAAAGCAACAAAAAACGGGTGCTCAGGCATCCGTTTTTAGTGAATGAAACATTTAAATAAAGCCGCCTTATCATCTGTCTTCTCCGTAAGACCGTTCGATGATCATCGGATTATAAATAAGAAACATGATCTCAGATCTGCTCTTTGCCCCGGTCTTTTGAAGTATGCTGTGTATATGGCTTTTTACAGTACTGGTTGAGATAAACAGCTGATCAGCAATTTCATTATTTGACATGCCGTAGAAAATAAGCCTCATAATATCGGCCTCTCTGTCTGTTATGTCATATTCGTCTGCGATCTCACCGACTCTGCGGTCAAGGTCAAAATCCGGATATGATGCATTCTGAGCGTCACTCGTTTTGTCTGCATAAGCTTTCAGAAACACAGTGCGATATATGTAAAGAACGGAGATGATAAATGCCGTTATCCACAGTATCCCCGTAATAGTAAAGAAAATCCTGGTGAAGGCAGGTATCTCTTCGTAAAATGACAGCTCACCTGCCAGAAAGACGATGAAGTTAAAGATAATAACAGTTGTTGTTCCTGCTGTGTATGCGAAGGATATTTTGTTATCATCAGATATCATACGCCATGTACCGGTCCAGATGATGAAAATTGCAATTGATATGAAGATCCCCATTCTGAACGGGAGGCTGCGTGCTGTCTCCGGATCGCGCAGAGCAGAGTAAAAAACGAGCATGTCATACAGGCAAAATAATGTCATCGCTATTATTAAAAACATCAGCACTCTGTTTGTGTATGTCTTTTTTCTCATGTGTGCCAGATAGAGTATTGTAAATTGTGCAGTTGCAAGACATAAAGCCGAAAAGAATAAAAATACGTTTAAATATACCATCTGCAGTTCCTCCTTTCCGTATCTGAATTTGAACGGTAGACGTCATATGTCTGTGAAACAGGGTATATTTACATATTAATGCTGATTGACTAATTCGTTACTAACGCATCAGTGAAAAAAGGATGCTAAAAGATGAAAAAAAGTTGTATAATAAATATCGTATTATTGATGCAGAGAATCATACAGATACTCTGCAGAAAAGTTAGCGGCATTATCAGATAAATATCTGACAGTTTTTAAGAAAGGGACGTGATTATCAGATGGAATACAAAATGGAAATAGCAGGTCTTGAGCGCAGTCTGCAGTTGTTTCCGGTAAGCGATGACCTGTCGATAGCAGCATTTATCCTGTTCGGGGATGTTGAGATAACTGAAGCGGTGGCAGGAGAACTGCTGAAAAAAGCTCCTGAATTCGATATTCTCTTCACAGCTGAGGCCAAGAGCATTCCGCTTATCTATGAGATGGCCCGGCAGGCAGGCATGAACGAATATGTTGTTGCCCGCAAGGCGCCAAAGGTGTATATGGAAAACCTGATCACAACTGATGTTGATTCAATAACAACAGCAAACATCCAGACTCTGTGCATAGGGCAGAGGGAAACAGACATGATCCGGGGAAAGAAGGTCCTCATACTCGATGATGTGATCAGCACCGGCGGTTCGCTGGCTTCGATGGAACTGCTGGTTAATGAGGCTGGCGGACATATTGTCGGAAAGATGGCTGTACTGGCAGAAGGTGATGCGATGGAGAGGGATGATATTATCGCTCTTGAAAAACTGCCGGTGTTTGGCCCGGATGGAACGATAAAGGGTTGAAAAAAACAGCCGAAAGTGTATTATATTATTGTAATTATCTTCAATATTATCAGAAGACAGTATTAGTGAAAGGATTATTGACATGATTAAAGAATTTAAAGAATTTGCGTTCAAAGGAAATGTTCTGGATCTGGCAGTTGCCGTTATCATCGGCGCGGCATTCGGAAAAATCGTAACAGCAGTCGTAGATAATCTGCTGATGCCGATCATAGGTGTCATTATGGGAGGTGTAGATTTCAGCGGACTGGCGATCACAGTAGGCGAAGCAAAGATCGGCTATGGAATGGTCATCCAGAGCATAATAGATTTTCTGATCGTAGCATTCTGTATCTTCCTTGTTGTAAAGGCTGCAAATAAAATGATGAAAAAGCAGGAAGAAGAACCGGAAGAACCGGCAGGCCCGAGTCAGGAAGAACTCCTTACAGAAATCAGAGATCTTCTCAAGGAACAGAAAGGTGCCTAAGCAGCAATAATGAGATGAAATAATCCCGGCAAAAACTGCCGGGATTTTAAATGTTCAGGAAACAGGCGGGATATTCATTTGAAACTCTCTGTTGTTAAGATCTTCGATAGCGATTTTTACATCGGCCATAGCAGCGATCTGTTTGCTGTGAGTTACGATAATGACACATTTTCCCGCTCTGTGTGCCATGTCATCAAATATGCGCATTATTTCCTTTTCTGTTTTTTCGTCAAGATTTCCTGTCGGCTCATCAGCCAGGAGTATTGGCGGTTCGTAAGAAATTGCTCTTGCCATGGCTACTCTCTGCTGCTGTCCGCCGGATAGCTGCAGCACAGGCCTTTTAAGGTCATATTCTGCGATTCCCAGACTTTCGAGCAGTTCGGTCGCGCGTTTTTTCTTGTCCGGCAGATCGATTCCGGCAATATCCATTGACAAGACTACGTTTTCAACAGCGTTCATCTTTGGCAGCAGATTGTAGTTCTGAAAAACTATACCGACATCACTGGATCTGTATCTGTATGTATCTCCTTTGAATATGTCCTTGCCATTAACGTATATTGAACCTTCACTTGGAGAGGTGAGGGCGGCCAGCAGCGACAGCAGTGTGGTCTTGCCGGCGCCCGACCTTCCGACCAGAGCATATATCTTTCCTTCTTCAAATTCAGCATTCACATGCTCCAGTATTTTTCTTCCGCCTGTGTTGTAAGCGAATGACATGTTATCTATTTTCATAAGACTCATAGTGCCGGTCTCCTTTCATATTTCAATGATTCAGTCAAATCAGTTTATTCTTTTTTTTCTGTTCGTTATTACGGATAATGTTTGAACTAATGATCATCAGTCACGTGTCGTCAGGATCGATAACGGGTCATATTTCATTACTCCTGCCATAGCGGCTCCTCCGGATACTGCTATGAGGGCAAGACCTATGAGCATCAGCTTCAGTGTTACTGTAAAGTTTGCTGCAGATGTTACGCTGTCGATGTAATCCTGCATATGAGGCGCGCCTTTGGCAGTGACATCGCTGCTGCTCTGATCATTCTGATCCTCGTCATCCGAAGGTGTCTGCCCCGGCTGTTCGCCGTTTGCCGGGCCTCCTCTGTCGAAGCTTTCTTCTGTGGCGGAACCGGCTGTTGCGGATAAGAGCGCGTTTGTCACCGGAACAGAAGTAAGAGACCCGATGATACCGCCCAGCATGATGGCAACTATCGAGACTGCTGCGATCTCATAGATGAATTGTCTGGCTGTTTTATTCTTGTTCATGCCTATGGCGGCCAGAACGCCAATCTCATATTTGCGTTCTCTGATGCTGAACATCGTCAGTATCAGCAGTACTGCAGCACCTATAACGAGCATGATCATCAGAAAATACCAGGCATAAGTACTAAGGTTATTCAGCGGCGCAAGCTGCCTTTCATAGTTTCTTATGTCCTGAGACTCGACGGTATATTTGTCGTCGAGTCCTGCTTTGTGAGCCTGCGATTCAAACTTCTGATATGAACTATAGTCAGCAAAGCTATATGTTCCTCTTGTGTAAACATCAAGGTCAGAATTCTTCGCGATCCCGGCGAGTGCATTATAGCTCATGAGTATGTTATTTGGATCCGATCCTGTCATATGCGGACCTGATTGCTGCCCGGCCTGGCTGCTGCCCGTCTGCTTGTATATACCGACTACCCTGACTTTGAATGTTTTGCCTGAGTCATCCGGGTTTGTAAGCTTGATGGTATCGCCCACTGACAGATCATTATATTTCGCCAGAGTATTACTGATGACGCAGGTATATTCGTCTGTCCCTTCTGCGAAGAGCTTCCCCTTTGTTATCTGAGCATTCCCTTCAGAAAACTGGGTCATGGCTTCATCACTGCTGTAACCTGTTATGGTAAAGTCTCCGCTGCTCTGTTCCCGTATCCCCGGGCCGCCCATCATGCCTCCGCCATCCGATGAAGACACTGCATCGATCCTGGCGGCGTTTGCCGAGGCAGTTCCTGTATAATAAAAACTTTTTACTGAACTGAGCTTTGAATACTTTTTCAGTTCTGTAAGCGACAGCTGTCCGGCCTGAAAATTCTTTTTCATCTCACTTTTGCTTGGACGCTTGCTGCTTCCTTCGCCGATCGCCTTATCCATATCCAGTGTGATACTGCCGGTAATGGAAAGATTTTTTAATCCTTCGGCTCTGGTCGTTTCTGCTGCCTGCCTGACAGAAAGAGCCAGACAGGCCGAAAGAGCTATGATGAAAACGATGATTCCAAAGAGTACAGATCGTCCCTTTGATCTTTTGATATTTGCCATTGCGTTTCTGAAAATGTACATGAGAGACCTCCTTTTGATTTGCGTTGCATTTGTATTTCAGGTAATAGAATATGAGAGGTCCCTTAAAAATGGCACAAAAAAAACAAACGGATTATTTCAGTTTCGATTAAGGTTTTTTGAAAACGATATAATGCAAATCAGCTCTGGTGTTCGCGGACGATCCGTATGATCTCCATGCGGCTTTTGACACCGGTTTTTTTGTAAAGATTGTAGATGTGTGTTTTAACAGTGCTTTCTGCGATAAAAAGAGAGTCTGCTATTTCTGCATTGCTCTTTCCATCATATATATAATGACAAAGTTCCTTTTCACGGTCGGTCAGAGAATATACATCCTGCAGCTGATCGAAGATGAGCTCCCTTGCAGATGCGACATTGTTTTCTGCCTCTATGGACTCAGTGTTCTGCTGCCCGAAAGCCGTTGCAAAAGGCTCCTTAAGGATGAATATGATCGTGGCAGCATTGACGATGAACCAGAATGCAATTGTCGTATCAAGAGGAACGTGAGCTGCCAGGCCGATATTCAGATTGTTTGCGGTTTCACCCCATGCAAAGGCAATATAGTTCCATATTATCAGAGTGGTAACTAACAGTTGATAGTTAATTGCAGCTTTCAGCTCATTTTCCAGAGCTTTGGACATAAAAACAACGCTGGACAATGCAACTATCAAAATAAAAGCAATATCTGTTGCCAGCAAAAACCAGCGCAGTATGTTGAAAGCTACATGCGGGAAGATGATTGCCAGCATCAGCCAGATGGCAGCATAACACAGGGAGTATACAATTACGGTATCACGCATGAATTTCAGCTTTGGTTCGGCGATCATCCTATACTGGAGATTTATCCACAGGCATGCCAGCAAGGAAATAATGCAGCAACCCAGTCTGATTGAAAAAGCTCTTGGCATATTGAAGAGGACATAATTGCTGTAAAAAAGAATAAAATCGTAAATAATTGTAACAACAAGACCTGCAACAAATATCTTTATCGATCTGTTGAGGATATCTTTTTTTCTTCGGTCGGCAACAATTGTGATTGCAAATCCTGCTATTCCGATAAAAATAGAGAGCATATACAGGAACAACATGATGCTTTTGATCGTTTCCATAAGAGTTCTCCACTGTCAGTCTGCTTTCATAATAACTAGCTATAGCTATTATACAATCAATGAGGTAAAAAGAGAATAGAATTTTTGATAAAAAAATATCAAAGTTTTTTGCGGGTACGATTTTTGCTCAAAAAAAGGAAACCAATCGAGATAAGAAAATTCAGAAAAAACGCAATTTTCGCAAAAAAAGAATGTTTTGCGATAAAAACACTGCCGGATCAAAGCGATATAACGACCTGAACATTGTTAAAACAATGTCAAAAAAGGCGAAAAAACCGATGCTTTTAGAGGCAAAATATACCAAAAATGGAACAGTTGGAACAAAAGTTGTAGTCTCAACCGACAGACTCATACGGTTCTCGTATTGCCGAAATCAGCAAAAAAACTGATAATGAGACGGTAATTATTACCTAAAGTTACTTATTCTTATTAGTTTTTAGTTATTTTCATTTATTCAAGGAGGTGTTTCACGTGAGTGAAAGCAAAGGCCAGTTTAATTCCAATTTTGGTTTTATAATGGCATCTGTAGGCTCCGCGGTAGGTCTCGGTAACTTGTGGGGATTCCCGTACAAGCTGGGTACTTCCGGAGGAGGCGCATTCTTAGTTCTTTATATTATTGTAGTAATTTTCGTAGGATTCGCTGTAACACTGGGCGAATTCACGATCGGCCGTAAGACCGGTAAAGGTGCGATAGAAGCTTACAAATCGATCGGAAACAGCTATGCCATCGTCGGCGTGTTCGCTATCGTAGCAGCTGTTTCTCTGCTGAGCTTTTACTGCACACTTGGTGCTTACTGTATGAAATACTTTGCCAGCAACTTTGTGGCAATATTCAATCACAGTGGTATATTCAAAGCAGATGCAACAGAATATTTCAATTCATTTATCGGCAACGGCGGAACTGTACTGATCTTCACAGCAGTATTCGCATTGCTGAACCTGATCATCATCATGGGCGGCGTATCCGGCGGTATCGAAAAATTCACAACGATCGCTATGCCGGCACTGTTCGCAATGCTGATAATCGTTATCATCAAATCCATCACACTGGAAGGATCAAGCGCAGGTCTGGAATTCATGTTCAAACCTAAGATGGAAGT
>CADCRD010000104.1 GCA_902803725.1 uncultured Eubacteriales bacterium | reverse complement strand
AGAACCATCTTGTTTACGTGACCGTTCTTGTCTGTCTTGATCTCTTTCGGGTTTGTCAGATTCTTGAATACTACGCCTTCTTCTTCGGCTTCTTCGATCTCGACCATGTCAGCCGGCATCTCATTCTTTGTTCTTCTGTATACGTTGTATACCTTTTCAGCGCCAAGTCTTACAGCTGTTCTGCAAGCGTCCATAGCTGTGTTACCACCGCCAACTATAGCAACTTTCTTGCCGAGTTCGAAAGGCTCGTTTCTTACTACTTTACGCAGGAAATCGATACCGCCGATAACTCCTTCAGCATCTTCGCCCTTGCATCCTACGCCTGTGGATACCCATGCGCCGATACCGAGCAGTACTGCGTCATATTCTTTTCTTACTGTTTCGAACGGAATGTCTTTTCCGATCATTGTACCTGTTACGATGTTAACGCCCATAGCCTCGATCGTAGCGATCTCATCATCTACTACAGCCTTCGGAAGTCTGTATTCCGGAATACCATAGCGGAGCATACCGCCGGCTTTCGGCATTGATTCGAAGATAGTTACATCGTGTCCCTTCTGTCTTAAGAAGTAAGCAGCTGAAAGACCCATCGGGCCACCGCCTATAACTGCAACTCTCTTGCCTGTGGATTCTCCGACCTCAGGAATGAATCTGTCGCCATCAAGATCCTGATCAGCAACGAATCTCTTCAGCCACTGAATGGATACAGGTTCATCGATAAGTCCGCGTCTGCAGTCCTTTTCGCACGGATGCGGGCATACACGGCCGAGAGCTGCCGGCAGCGGAATCTTGTCTTTAACGAGTTCAAGTGCTGCTTCGTATTCACCGTTTGCGATGAGGCCTACATAACCCTGGCAGTCTGTATGAGCCGGGCAGGCAATAACGCAAGGCGGACGACAGTCACCAACGTGATTTGAGAGCAGCAGTTCCAGGTTAGTCTTTCTGGATTCGATTACTCTCGTTGTGTTCGTGCGTACGACCATGTCAGGCATGATGTCTGTAGCACAGGCCTTTACCAGTTTCGGGTTGCCTTCAACTTCGCATACGCACAGTCCGCATGCGCCATAGATATTAGTTCTTTCGTCAAAACAGAAAGTCGGAATTTTGATACCGTTTTCTTTTGCGACTTCGAGAATCGTCTGACCCGGGAGGCCAAAGACTTCTTTACCGTCGATATTCAATCTGTATTTATTCATTGTCCTTCCTCCCTCATTACTCTACTGTAATTGCATCAAATTTGCAGTTTTCTTTACATCTGCCGCATCTTACGCATACATCCTGATCGATGACATGCTGCTTTTTGACCTCACCGGAAATAGCATTGACCGGGCATCTTTTTGCGCATGCTGTACATCCTACGCACTTGTCGGTTATCTCAAATTTGATGAGTGCTTTACATGATTTTGCTGTACATTTCTTTTTGTAGATATGATCCTCATACTCATTTCTGAAGTATTTGAGTGTTGTAAGAACCGGGTTCGGAGCTGTCTGACCAAGACCGCACATTGCGCCGTCCTTGATCTTTCCTGCGAGTTCTTCAAGCAACTCGATATCTCCGTCTTTTCCTTCACCGCGTGTGATTCTCTCGAGGATCTCCAGCATTCTCTTTGTACCTATACGGCAGTAGTTGCACTTGCCGCAGGACTCTTTCTTTGTAAAGTCGAGGAAGAATCTTGACATATCTACCATGCAGGTGTCTTCATCCATGACGATCATACCGCCGGAACCTACGATAGCACCTGTCTTTGTAATGTCTTCGTATGTTACAGGAGTGTCAAACAGTTCAGCCGGTACACATCCGCCTGACGGACCACCCATCTGTACGCCTTTGACTTTCTTATCATTTTTGATGCCGCCGCCGATACCGAAGATGATGTCTTTGATTGGCATACCCATCGGTACTTCGGCAAGACCGCCCTTCTTGATCTTACCTGCGAGAGCAAATACCTTCGTTCCTTTGCTCGGACCTTTGCCCATAGCTGCGAAAGCTTCGCCGCCGTTGAGAATGATCCATGGAACGTTGGCCCATGTTTCAACGTTGTTGATGTTTGTCGGCTTTTGCCAGAATCCCTTAGCTGCCGGGAAAGGCGGCTTGAGTCTCGGCATACCTCTTTCACCTTCCAGAGAAGCGATCAGAGCTGTTTCCTCGCCGCATACAAATGCGCCGGCACCAGCCTTGATCATAATGTCATAGCTGAATCCTGTTCCGAAGATGTTTTCTCCCAGGAATCCTTTAGCTCTTGCATCCTGGATAGCCTTGTCCAGTCTCTTGATAGCCAGAGGATATTCTGCACGGCAATATACGACGCCCTGGTTTGCCTCCATTGCATATCCGCCGATGATCATGCCTTCGATCAGTGAATGCGGATCTCCTTCGAGGACTGATCTGTCCATGAATGCGCCCGGGTCACCTTCGTCGGCGTTACATACAGCATACTTTGTATCAGATTTGTTCTGAAGAGCAGCGTTCCATTTGAACCATGTCGGGAATCCGGCACCGCCTCTTCCTCTGAGGCCTGATACTTTGATGACATCGATTACTTCTTCCGGAGTCATTTCCTTCAGTACCTTTTCGATAGCCTTGTATCCGTCTATCGCGATGTATTCATCGATGTTTTCCGGGTCGATGTGACCTGCGTTTCTGAGGACAACTCTCTGCTGCTGCTTGAGGAATGCCTCATCCTCAGCCTTTACTGTCAGCTCTTCAGCGACCTTTCCGCCTACCAGATGACTTTCAACTATAGTCTCAACGTTTTCCGGTTTCACCTGGACATAACGGGTGTATTCGCCGTTGTCTTCATAAACGTCCACGATCGGCTCAAGGTAGCACATACCTACACATCCTGTGATGCCGACTTCTGCTTTAATCTTTTTATCTTTGATCTGTTTTCTGAACTCAGCTTCAGTCTTCTTCGCACCGGAAGCGATACCGCAGCTGCCCTGTCCTATGATTACTTTCATGCGTTTCACCTCCTAAGCATTTTTCCTGATTTCATCCAGGATATCTTTAACTGAATCTTTAGTGAGGTTACCGTATGTTTCTTCACCATCGGCACTCTGCACCATCATAACCGGCGCCAGTGAGCAGCATCCGAGGCAGGCAACATTATTCAGTGTGAATATGCCATCCTCTGTTGTTTCACCATCGCTGATACCAAGATGTTCGCAGACGGATTCTTCGATCATGTCAGATCCGTTTACGTGGCAGGCCGTTCCTTTACACAGCATGATCAGATATTTGCCGATAGGCTCCATTCTGAACTGCGCATAGAAGGTGGCAACGCCGTAGATCTTTGCAGGTCTGATACCTGTTGCTTCAGAAATGTGATTGATAAGCTCAGGAGACAGATATCCATAAGTTTCCTGTGCCTTCTGAAGAATGGTAATCAAACTGCCCGGCACCTTTGCGTACTCTTTGAGTACAGGCTCCAGTTCCTTGAACTGCTGGGCTTTCCCAGT
>CADCRD010000103.1 GCA_902803725.1 uncultured Eubacteriales bacterium | reverse complement strand
GTTCCCGTACATTTCAGATTATTAAACAATTGTCAATATTCTTTGAATCGCGGCGAAGTATCGCGTATAATGATTTTTGGAAAAATACGGGTTTGAATCTGATATATAAGGTGGCTCAGATATGGATCGATTGAAGAATCTGCTTTTAAAATTAAAGATATTGTTCCCCCGGGGTATTGAAATTTACCGGGAAAACAAAATGTCAGTGTATTCCGGCTACGCGACTCTGTTCATCGTGACAGCAGTGTTCCCCTGCATTATCCTGATCATATCAGTCGTGAATCTGATCCCGGGTTATTCAGCAAAGGATGTAGCGGATGTCTTGCTGCAGATCCTGCCGGACCTGGGAGCTGTCAGGGATCTGGTATTATCCTTGATGACGGATATTAAAGATCAGTCGGGCGGAATGCTTGCTTCGGCTGCGGCCATTACGACACTTTGGGCTGCGAACAAAGGAACATCGGCAATTCAGAAGGGATTAAATCAGCTGGATGAAGAGAAGGAAGAAGGCTGCAGGAATGAAGAAAAAGGTGGGTTATTTGCGAAAGTGATCATCCCGGCAAGAGGGATCTTAAAACAATTGGTCTTTACTTTGATGCTAGTGCTCCTGATCCCGGCGTTGCTGATATTTGAAATGATGGGTGATTCTATTGCAGGGGCCATCAGTTCAGCTGTGAAAAAAGTCAGTCCGGATGTAATGAATTCGACTCTGGCAAACATCGAATCTTTCTTTCATATCAGTTCGCTGGTCGTCGTTGTGCTTGCTCTTTTGGTGATCATGGCAATTTTCGCAATTCTTCCGGAAAGGCGCAGAACTCTCACCAGTCAGCTTCCGGGAGCGATTCTCACAGGCCTGGGCTGGTTTTTATTTACTCAATTGTTTTCGTTTTTCATCCCGCGGTTTTACCACGCTTCTAATCTGTACGGATCTTTAGCATCGCTCTTTCTCGTGCTGTTGTGGCTCCGGTTCATTATTATGATACTCTTCGCAGGCGGCGTTTTAAATCATAGTATTGAAAAACAGTTGTAAGCAGTAAAACGCAGATGATAAAAGAATAATAAAAAAGGTGTTTAAAATGCTTCCAAAATACATAACGAACTATAAATATCTGAGAATACAGGGAAGAGAACTCGCGGAGAACACCATGTATGCCAAGGGTGTGTTTTCGATGTGCTGGCAGATGATCCAAAGTGACATAATGGATGAAGAGGACCGGGAACTTTATAAAGAGATCGATGACTGGTTTGCGCATACTTTGCCCTGGCCAGATCCATGCAAGAAGCAGGAAAAGGTCGTGTGTTTTTTTAAAACCGAAAATTCCGATGAAATGTTTAAATGGCTGAGACCGGCTCTTTGGCTGCTGGAAAGATATAATCATCCGTATTATCTGGTGCTTACAAATGATCCCGGAGAGATAGTCTATGAAGACAGATATCAGGTGGCAGTAAAAGTTCCGGGTGAGATCATTGTAGAGCCTGTTCAGGAAAGCTGGAGCCCGGACTGAGGGCTCATTCGGTGAAGAAATCAACAGAGTGCGCAGGGTTCTGTTGATATATCAAAATCGATATATAATCTGTTGAAAGCAGGAATATCATCCTGTTTTTTTCTTTGCGATAATCAGATCATAAAGAAAAGAGCGTACCTGAAAAAATAAAAAACAGTAAAAGAACAGTTATCGCCAATTCGAATCGATGGAAAAGAGGTAAACAATGTTAAAACACACAAGAGTATCAGATCCGGAATTGTACAGGATCGTTGAAGATGAACTGAAGAGGCAGGAAACCAATATCGAAATGATAGCTTCTGAGAGCACGGTGCCGATCGAGGTCATGGAACTGGCGGGATCGGTTTTTACAAATAAAACTCTTGAAGGTTATCCGGGCAGCCGATTCCAGGCCGGAAATGCTCAGGCCGATGAACTGGAAATACTTGCTTGCAAAAGAGCGTGTGAACTGTATGGGGCAGATCACGCAAACATTCAGATGTATTCAGGCACAACGGCAAATTATACAGTATATGCGACTTGCCTTGAACCGGGTGACAGAGTCCTTGCGATGAGACTTGATCAGGGAGGACATCTCTCTCACGGAAGCGCTGCAAACTGGATGAGTAAAATTTACAACTTTGAATTTTATGGTGTTGATACGGAAACAGGGCTTATCGATTATGATGCGCTCGAAAGGCATGCAAAGGATTTCCGGCCCAGGATGATCATTGCGGGAGCCAGTTCATATCCGCGTCTGATCGATTACGAGAGGATCGCTGAAATATGTAAAAGTGTTGATGCGTACTTTATGGTGGATATGGCTCACATTGCAGGTCTGGTTGCAGCCGGAGTTATTCCCAGTCCTATTCCTCATGCTGATTTTGTTTCATCATCAACAACAAAAACTTTTTGCAGCACAAGGAGCGGTATGGTGTTCTGCAAAGAAAAATATGCTAAAAAACTTGATTCGGGTGTATTTCCGGGAAGTCTGGGGTCAATGCATCTTCAGACTATGGCGGCAAAATGCTGGTCGTTCAAATATGCTGCAAGCGATGAATTCAAGGCGATCATGCAGCAAATACTTGTAAATGCAAAATGTCTTGCCGACGAATTGCTGGCACATGGATT
>CADCRD010000102.1 GCA_902803725.1 uncultured Eubacteriales bacterium | reverse complement strand
TGAGAATCATATGCGTAAGTACGTACATAAACAAGCCCCAGGGGGGGTTATTTGTTATTATGAAGTGCGAACATTTTCCCGTATCATTTATTCCTCAATGTCCGCACCTCCAAAGTAACAAACTCTTTCGTCAGGCAATCATCAGAGGCAAATTCCATCAACAAGAAATAGTTAGTGGCAAACTCGCAAAAAATTAATTTTTCTCTAATTTTCATCCATTTTTTTACTGAAAACAGCCTTTTGACGGTCTGAAAAGAAGATCTAAAACACTTTGAGGAACAAAATGATTAACATAAAACCGGGAGACACTAATTATCGACAACTAAACATGTTGGATAATTAGAAAATTATTAAAAAAAAGTATTTTTGCCACTAATAATACTCTGGCTTGTTGCATCTTACTGTCTGTCCTCTTCTCCGATTATGTTGACACAACCAGCGACAAATTGTATAATTGTATACAAATCACAGAGACATCAATCATAACACTGCCATTATTGCAGTAATGATATGACTGTCTGTCAATGCAAATACTGTTTTAGAACATTTCTCAAAAAGGAGGCAAATATCATGGGCAAAACACTTGCTTACAAGATTCTCGAAGATCATCTTCTTGAAGGAAATCTGATCCCCGGTGAGGAGATCACCATCAAAATGGATCAGACCCTGACTCAGGACTCTACAGGCACGATGGTCTATCTGCAGCTCGAGGCAATGGACATCGAAAAGGTAAAGACTGAGCTTTCGGTAGCTTATATCGACCACAATACCCTGCAGACAGGTTTTGAAAACGCTGACGACCACGCTTTCATCAAGAGCGTTGCTCAGAGGCACGGCGTCATTTTCTCAAAGCCGGGCAACGGCATCTGCCATCAGCTGCATCTTGAGAGCTATGGCATCCCGGGCAAAACTTTGCTTGGCAGCGACTCTCATACTCCGACAGGCGGCGGTCTGGGAATGATCGCTATCGGCGCAGGCGGACTTGACGTCGCAGTTGCAATGGCAAAGGGCACGTACTCACTGACAGTTCCGGAAGTATTCAATGTAGAACTCAAAGGGCAGCTCAGACCGTGGGTATCCGCTAAAGACGTTATTCTCAAAGTGCTGCAGGAACTCACAGTCAAAGGCGGAGTCGGCAGGATCATCGAATACACAGGCGAAGGCGTAAAATCACTGTCGGTAACTGACCGCGCAACGATCACGAACATGGGAGCTGAACTGGGCGCAACGACCAGCGTATTCCCGAGCGATGAAAACACAAAAGCTTTCCTCGAACATGAAGGAAGAGGCGATGATTTCGTGGCACTGGCTGCTGATGAAGATGCCGAATATGACGGTCATCTGCTGATAGACCTTTCCGAGCTCGTTCCTATGGCTGCAAAACCGCACAGCCCGGACAATGTTGACACTGTAGAGAATATAGGACAGATCAAGGTCGATCAAGTCGCTATCGGATCATGCACGAACTCATCATACACTGACCTTATGAAGGTCGCTGAGATCCTCAAAGGAAAGAAAGTTCATCCGGATGTATCGCTCGTCATCTCACCGGGATCATCAAAGATCACAGAGAAGATGGCCAAAAACGGCGCTCTCGCAGACATCATAGCCAGCGGCGCGCGCGTGATCGAAAACGCCTGCGGACCGTGCATCGGCATGGGGCAGTCACCGAAATCAGGAGCTGTATCACTCAGAACGTTCAACAGAAACTTCAAAGGACGCAGCGGCACAAATGATGCTCAGGTATATCTCGTCAGCCCTGAAACAGCTGCTATCTCGGCCATCAACGGTGTTCTGTCAGACGGTATGAAGAGCGGCATGGATATCACTCAGCCGGAAATGGCAGACTTCGTTCAGAATGAAAACTTCATCGTTTACCCTGAAGGCCATGACACAAAGAATACAGAGGTCGCTATGGGACCGAACATCAAACCGTTCCCGAGAAACGAGGCACCGTTCGGAGACATTATTGCAATGGTGACACTCAAGGCAGGAGACAATATCACGACAGATGACATCATGCCGTCAGATTCAAGACTGCTGCCCTATCGTTCAAACGTTCCGCATCTGGCAAATTACTGCTTTGAAAAGATCGATCCGGAATTTGCCGCACGCTGCAAAGACATCGGTCAGTGCGTCATTGTTGGAGGCGAAAACTATGGGCAGGGATCCAGCCGTGAACATGCAGCTCTCGCTCCGCTGCATCTGGGAGTACGCTTTGTAATAGCTAAATCATTTGCGCGTATCCACAGGTCTAATCTTATCAACAGCGGCATCATTCCTCTGGTATTTGATGATCCGTCGGATTACGACAAAATTGAACAAGGCGCAAGACTGATCCTCGAAGATATCGTAGGAATGCTGGAAGACAGCCAGTACAAAGATGAATTTGACGTTATAGACACGAACAATGCCAAGATCTACAAATGCCACGGCAACTTCTCCGATCTCGAAAGAGAGATGCTTCTGGCAGGTGGAAAGATCAACTATATCAAGGGCGAATAGTAATAAGCGGATACATATATAAAATTCCGCATGACACTGAGTGTCAATGTAAATACGTTAATCAAAAGAACAAATGAAAGGAGATCCCGGTCAGATCTTTTGACCGGGAAATGATACCAATGGATTACAAAGAACAATTTGAAACCATTATAGCCCAGCAGCTGGCCCGCATCGAGGACATGAAGGCCGGAGCAGACTTTATAGACTACAAATCGCTGGATAAGATCATCATCGGCATCATCGGAGGCGATGGTATCGGTCCGGCCATCACAAAGCACGCACATAAGGTCCTGGCCTCTCTGCTGGCCGACGAAGTCAAAAAAGGCAAGGTGGAATTCAGGATCATCGACGGCCTGACTATCGAAAACCGATCAGCAGTTCAGAAAGCGATCCCGGACGATGTCCTCGAAGAGATCAAGCAATGCCACGTACTGCTGAAGGGACCTACAACTACACCGAGAGCCGGTGACAAATGGGGTAATGTTGAAAGCGCCAACGTTGCAATGAGAAAGGCACTCGACCTGTTTGCAAATGTTCGTCCTGTCAGAATCCCGGAAAAAGGCATCGACTGGACATTCTTCAGAGAGAACACGGAATGCCTGTACGCACTCGGATCACAGGGTGTCGATATAAACGATGACCTGGCGATCGATTTTCGTGTCATCACAAACCCGGGAACAGAGCGTATTGCCCGTCTGGCATTTGAGCATGCAAGAAAGAACGGCAAAAACCGCGTAACCATCGTTACTAAAGCAAACATAGTCAAAAAGACGGACGGCAAATTCTTAAACATCTGTAAAGAAGTCGCAAAGGATTATCCTGAGATCGAAGTCGATGACTGGTACATCGATATAATGACAGCTAAACTGGTCGACGAAAAACGCCGTAATCAGTTCCAGGTAATGATCCTGCCGAATCTGTACGGCGACATTCTCACAGACGAAGCTGCCGAATTCCAGGGCGGAGTCGGAACAGCCGGCAGCGCCAATATAGGTAAGCGCTACGCGATGTTCGAAGCAGTCCACGGCAGCGCACCGCGCATGGTAGAAGAAGGACGTGACAAATATGCAGATCCTAGCAGTGTGATCAGAGCAGGTGCAATGCTGCTGTCACATATCGGCTATCAGCAGCAGGCAGATAAACTGTATGCCGCACTTGATGCGTGCACTGTAACAGAAAAGAAGCTGATCATCACAGGCCGCGAGGACGGTGCAACAGGCGACGAATTTGCAGATTACATTCTTTCAAAAATTGACTGATCAGTTAAATAGAAAGGCTATAAAATGGCAGTAAAAATAAAAACCCTTGCCGGCGTCAAGAGCACCAGCGTTTCGCTGACGACCGACCTGAAACTGCGTATAGAAGAAGATATCCTTTCAGGCAAATTCCGAAAAGGCGATAAACTGGTCGAGCAGGCACTGTGCGATGAATATGAAGTGAGCCGCACACCTGTCCGCGAAGCACTGGCTCAGCTGGCAGCTGAGGGTCTGACAGAAAGCATCCCGAACAGAGGCTGCTTTGTCGTAGGTATATCGGATGAGGAAATGGACGACATTCTGGTACTTCGCAAGATCTATGAAGTCCAGGCAACCAAATGGGCGATCGAGCGGATAACAGACGAAGAGATGGAAGAACTGGAAGAAAACTACGAATTCATGGAGTTTTACACCATGAAACGTGATGCCGAAAAAATGGTCACTATCAACGCTTCATTCCACCAGCTGATCTACCGCGCCAGCAAGAGCCGCATGCTGATGCAGATGCTGTCCTCATACCAGCTGTACGCAAAGTATGCTTCCAGATATGTGGATGGCAATACAGAATATCTGGATGATCTGCTGGCAGAGCACCGCGCCATATACGAGGCATTCCTCGCAGGTGACGCTGAGGCAGGCGGACGCGCAATGGCAGAGCATATGGACAGAAGCATGGCAAGACATAAAAGATGAATAAGATCCCCATTAGCGTATTACTTGCTAATGGGGATCTTATTTATTATATATTGATCTGCAC
>CADCRD010000101.1 GCA_902803725.1 uncultured Eubacteriales bacterium | reverse complement strand
GAGAAGCAAACATATCGGGATGTGGCGCAGTTTGGTAGCGCGTTTGCTTCGGGAGTAAAAGGCCGCAGGTTCAAATCCTGTCATCCCGACCAGCGATACACCGCTAAAACCCTTTATCATTCAGGGAATTAGCGGTTTTCTGTTTTTTGCATTCCCGCTCGGCCTCCGCTGCCGCCCCCCTCCTCTCGATCATTTGCGCAAGACATCTGATATACTCCGGATCGGTCCCGCAGCATCCTCCAATAGAATCGACACCGATCTCAAGATATTTCTCCATAGCATCCGCAAACTCTTCAGGTGTGATGTTATACTCTCCCGTCAGCGGATCAGGCAGACCCGCATTTGGCTTTATAAATATGGGAAGAGATGTTGCATCATTCAGTCTCTGTGCCAAAGGCAGTACCTGCACAGGACCGAGCGAGCAGTTGATACCTATCTTTGATACGCCCAGACCTTCCAGAGTGGCTGCCATCGTCTCTATGCTGCAGCCGGTGAACGTCCTGCCTGATTCTTCAAATGACATCGATGCCATGATATCAAGACTCGTATTCTCTCTGCAGGCAAGAACAGCAGCCTTCATTTCATACAGATCAGTCATCGTTTCGATAACGATCAGGTCAGCTCCGGAGAGTTCGGCCTGAACGGCTATCTCTTTGAATATCTCATAAGCTTCTTCGAACTTCATAATCCCCGCAGGCTCAAGCATCTGACCCAGCGGTCCGATGCTTACCGCGACCTTGATCTCCGCACCTTCCTTCGCGTCTTGCGCATCGGGATCACGCCCGCACGCGATCCTCGCATTTTTAACTGCTGCATCTGTCAGCTCAGACACCGGGTATCCGCAGCCTTCTCTTTTGCACCTGCCGCATCCGAATGTATTAGTGTAAATTATATCGCTGCCCGCCTCAACATACTCTCTGTGTATCTTTATTATCATTTCAGGATCTGTGATGTTCAGCACTTCCGGAAAACGGCCGGTATCCGCTCCGTGTTTTTGCAGCATCGTTCCCATGCCGCCATCAAGAAGAACAACTTTATTTCTTTCCACAGATCTTTACCTTCCTTTCTCTTTTCACATTTTTCTTTCAAAGTACATTCATCGCATCCCGATTTGCTTTTTATTCGTTACAGGCATTATACCTTCTGATATCTTAACGTCAATACCGGCATCACCCACTCAGTCAAGAGAAAGACAGATCGAAAGGGTCTGACATGAAATATCCGTACTTCATAAAGTTTAGAGGTTGTCACTATGAGTCTTGTTTTCACACCTGCCTTTGTCAGCAATTCTTATCTTGCTTTCTCTTATGGCAATACTGATGCTTTTGTCTGCTATTGTTCTTGCAGGAAATCGCAAATGGGAATAAAATAGAGAAAAATATCATGCGGTCCGCAAAGATGCGGGCCGCAAAATACAAAGAGAAAGAAGGGATATATCATGAAATTCGAAGTTTTGCAGAAAGATATGATCGCGGCTATGAAGGCCCATGACAAGCCCCGCAAGGATGCGATAGCAACGCTCGTGGCTGACGTAAAAAAAGCAGCCATCGACGCCGGCGCGCGTGATGATATCACGGAAGAATTAGTCGACAAAGTCATCCTGAAGTCCCAGAAAACTGCTAAAGAGCAGCTTGATTCCTGCCCGGCAGACAGACAGGACCTCATGGAGGGATACAAATTCACTTACGATGTGATCAGCGAGTATGCGCCGAAGATGATGTCGGAAGACGAAGTCAGGAAGATCATCGAAGAAAAGTTTTCGGACGTGATCGCGACGGGCAACAAGGGTATGATCATGAAAACGGTTATGCCGGAGTTCAAAGGCAAGGCCGATGGTAAAATGATCAACAAGCTGGTCTCTGAACTCTGCAAATAGCACCGCAGGGAAAGGGAATGATATGAATAAGATAAGAAGAGTTATGATAGTAGGCCTGGGCGCTTTGGGAACACTTTATGCCGATGCATTTCAGAAAACTGAGAACACCGAAGTTTTTGTACTGGTCGACGAAGAAAGAAAACAGCGTTACGAAAAGGACGGCCGAATATTGAACGGTGAAAAGTGCAGTTTTAATTATGTCCTTCCCAAAACATCAGACGCTGAAAAAGAGCCGATGGACCTGATCCTCGTATGTACCAAATCAAACGGGATGCATATGGCTCTGAACATGATCGAAGGATATGTGGGCGACGATACCATTATCGCTTCTCTCATGAACGGTGTTTCCTTTGAGGAACTGGCGATCGAAAAATACGGAGCCGGCCATGTCATCTACATGGTATATTTAGGCGATGGAGTAAAGAATCTCAATGGCGAAGTCTATGACACCAATATCAACAACCTGTTCTTTGGCAGTCTGGGAAATCCGAACGATGATGAGCAGGTCGGCCTGCTGGACGAATTCTTTTCAAGAGCCGGCATCGGGTATGGTATCAAAGAAGATATGCTGTATGACTACTGGCGCAAATGCATCCTGATCGTTTCATTCAATGAGGCATGTGCGGTATTCGGGACTGATTATTCTGTATTCCACAATGCTCCCGAGGCCATGACCCTCGCAAAAGGCCTGCTGAAAGAATGTATCCCCGTAGCGCGTGCTGCGGGAGTCAAAAATGCAGACGAATATATGGATGATATATCCGCCGCCGCGATGAACATCGATCCGGCATGTATGCCATCGATCATGCAGGATCGTCTGATGAAAAGGCGTATGGAAGTCGACATACTGGCAGACGAGATCATTCGCCGCAGCCGTCTGTTGGGCCTTAAAACCCCTTACTGCGACATGGTCAGCCTGATACTTAATGTTATAAACAAACAGAACGGGTTTTAAAACCCGTTCTGTTACTCTTCTCTCATAAATGATGATATCAGATCAGAATATCACCGCATCATCACCTTCCAGAAATTCGCCGACGCGTACCCTCTTTTCGTTGCGGGCCTTTTCGATCGTATCTGAAAGCTTGTCTCTGACCCGCTCAACATCCGGGATATTCTTTATCTCAAGATTGGGTGTATCCTTATCATTACTCATCAGAAAAATGCTGCCCAGACCGAAAATTCTCTGCAGAAAAGATTTTTGCATTGAAATATCCAGAACTCTGTAAAATCTCAGTTCTTCATATTTCTTTGACAGCATGCCCTTTTCAACGAAGAATCTGTCTTTTGAAAAACTGTATATCGTGAATGTCCACGGCAGTCTGCACCACAGGCGTTTTCTCTGTCTCCAGATAATATCGTTATTCATTTTCCAGGCTCCTTTTCCATACATCCCATTATTTACTGATAAACCTTGCAGTCATAAAGACCGCAAGGCTTTACTGGTGCGCCAGGAGGGACTTGAACCCCCACGCTCTCGCACTAGATCCTAAATCTAGCGTGTCTGCCAATTCCACCACTGGCGCTTATAACAAAGAAAATTATACCATCTGCACCCGAATTTGTCATCTTTTCTTTTCAGCATTATATCATCAAATAACGCAATTGATCCATCCAGACCAAAAGAAGGGGACTGTCGGTCAGCCCCCTTTTGAATATTCTTCGTTTCGTCTTTGATTTACCTCTGCTTTGCTTCTTTCCCCATAGCATCAGCGGCAATGATCGCTGCATACAGTTCATCCGGCGTAACATCACCTGCGAGGTTGTGAATGGTTTCGCCTTCTGCGCAGGCATTTTCTGCAATCGTTCTGAGAGCCTCTTCATCATCACACGAGAGGCTGAGTTCCTCCAGAGTCACAGGTAATCCGACTTCCAGGCAGAACGACTGGACCTCTTCGAACAGTTCCTTTACCGCCCCTTCTAAAATCAGCTGGACCAGGGTGCCAAACGCAACACAGGCGCCATGAGAAGCCTTGTGTCCTCCCAGTGACGTCACACCATTATAGAAAGAATGTGCTCCTGCACAGTTGACATTATCTGCCCCAACACCTGACAGATATACATTTGCTTCCACTATGGCTTCCAGCGCAGGCGTTACAACGTTATGTTCGCAGGCAGTGACAGCCTGAGATCCATAATCCACCAGTGTATCGTAGCAGCATTTTGCAAGAGCCATCCCGCTTCTTGTAATACCTATGCCTTCCAGACTGGGAGATTCTGTCCTCAAAGAAGCCAGCCCCTCAAAATATGTCCCCAAAGCATCTCCCATGCCGTCGATCAGGAATTTGACAGGCGCATTGGCGATCACCTGTGTGTCGACTATAACAGCATCAGGGTTCTGCGGATAAAACAGATACTGATCAAAGCTTCCGTCATCATTGTAGATTACTGAAAGCCCTGTGCATGGTGCATCTGTAGCCACAACTGTCGGCACACTTATTACACGTTTACCTTAATAATAAGCAGTTGCTTTGGCTGTATCTATCGCGGCTCCTCCGCCGACTCCCACTACAACATCTATATCATCTTCTTCGACGATATCCTGCATTCTGCGAACCTCGCTTCTGCTGGATACACCTCCAAACACTTCATAGCGCCGGTAATCATCCTGTCCGGCAAAACTCTGCTCGATCTTGTCATGGCAGTTCCTGTATCCGCTGTTTGAACATATAAAGAGCCAGCGTTTACCCATATATCCCATTTCATTATAAAAAAGCAGCAATGAATTCTTCGACTGTACATACTTCAGCGGCGCACGCATCCCACGTATTTTTTCCAAATAAAAAAACTCTTCCTAAGATGCCTGAAGAGCAATGCTGTTTGCAAAAAATATAACATCAATGCCGCCGCAAATATGCACCGCATTTCATTACGTATAATCTCTCTTCTGAATTTCACAGACCGGTCATTTCTTTTTAAAACACTTTATCGCCAGCTCTGAGACCCTGGCAGGCGTCACGGGATGCGTCGAAAGAGTGTGATCTTCTCCATCGAACATAACAAGAGGAATACCGTTTTCTTCAGCAAATCTCTTTGCAGCCTCAGGAGCGATGACCATGTCTTTTTCGCCATGCACCATCTGAATATCAAGATCATCAAAAGGAATCTCCGCTGCCTCCTTGAACAGATCGTTTTCTTTCAGTTCATCAAAGAACTGCTGTGTGATCCTTACAGGCGCCGGACCTGCGTCCATGATAGTATAAGCTCCTTGTTCTCCTAATATCCTCAGCACCTCCGGGTCAGGATCCTTTGTGAACAGATCCGGCATGTTGACTGCTGCACTGCGAAGAAATGCCCTGCTGCCACGGTGTTCATGTATGGAATATCTGTTTTTTGTAAAGCTGAGAAGAGTCAGATAGGCACCAAAACTTGATGAAAAATAGCAGATCTCGGGAAACGAAAACCGTTCAGCTATGTATTTCTCAACTGCTCTCAGACT
>CADCRD010000100.1 GCA_902803725.1 uncultured Eubacteriales bacterium | reverse complement strand
GATTGCCTGCTTTGCAATTGGCATAGTCGGGCTGTATGAGTTTTATAAAGGATTCAGAGCTGTAGGTGCAAGACCAAATTATATTGTCGGCGCAGTATTCACATTTGCATTGTATGCGATGTATCTGCTGCAGCTTGATGATAAATTCTGGATGCTGTGGCTGACACTGCTGGTTGCATGTGGTTTTGTATCATGTCTTTATGATTTTACGAACAGAACGCTGTATGACGGTATAGCAACCGTCACAGGTGTAATATATGTCGTCTATTTTTCTTTCCATGTTGTTATGATCGACGCAACGCCTCACCATATCCTGGTCTGGACAGTAGTGCTTTCAGCATTTGGAAGCGATATATTCGCATATTTTACGGGAAAAGCTATTGGCAAACATAAATTATGCCCGAATCTGAGTCCCAAAAAGACGATAGAAGGTTCTGTGGGAGGTGTGCTCGGAGCCGTTGCGTTATGCGGATTATTTGCTTTTTTATTCGCAAAACCGTATTTTGCGGATTCGCTGATCATCGGATGCTTTGCCTCGGTCGTTTCTCAGTTTGGAGATCTTACTGCCAGCTCATTTAAACGCAAGATGGGAATTAAGGATTATGGAAATATAATTCCCGGACATGGCGGTATACTGGACAGATTTGACAGTGTTTTGTTCACTGCGCCGTTTGTATATTATTATATATTGTTTTTTGTGACAGTCGGCCATTAACAGATGCAGATCGATATGGCGGTGAAACCAAAGGTTGGTTTTAATGTCTGATAGTAAATAAAAAAGGTGATCAGATTTGAAAAAAGTAGCAATTTTAGGGAGTACCGGTTCTATCGGTACTCAGGCATTAGATGTGATATCAAAAAATAAACAGCTGCTCAGTGTAGCTGTTTTATCATGTGCAAATAACATAGAAAAGCTTTGCAGTCAGATAGAAGAATATCACCCTGAAGCAGTCGTTGTTGCAAAAGAAGTGGATGCAGCTGAACTGAGAAGGAAATATCCTTCCATCGAAGTCTTCTGGGGTGATGATGGCCTGGTTCAGGCTGCGACGGGAGATTGCGATGTAGTATTAAATTCTTTGATGGGGATAAGAGGTCTTGTGCCAACATACAAAGCTGTTATGTCCGGTAAAGATATCGCTCTGGCAAATAAAGAAACGCTGGTTGCCGGCGGCGAACTGATCATGAAGGCAGTGAAAGAAAAGAATACCCTTCTGACTCCTGTTGACAGTGAACACAGTGCCATTTTTCAGTGTATGCAGGGACAAAACAGAAAAGATGTGGCAAGGCTGATCCTTACAGGGAGCGGCGGACCCTTCAGGCAGTGCAGTAAAAATGAACTTGAAACAGTAACTGTTGAGCAGGCTTTAAAGCATCCTAACTGGTCGATGGGTGAGAAGATCACTATAGATTCATCTACACTCATGAACAAAGGTCTTGAGGTCATAGAAGCTATGTGGCTATTTGGGTTTGACATAGATTCAATAGACGTAGTGATCCATCCACAGAGCATTATCCATTCGATGATAGAAATGAATGACGGTGCAATCCTGGCTCAGATGGGAACTGCGGATATGAGGATTCCGATCGCTTATGCTCTGACATATCCTGACAGGGAAGTCAGCGGTTCACAAAGACTTGATCTGATCAAAGCCGCTCAGCTGACATTTGAAGAGCCTGATACCGATAAATTTCCGTGCCTGAAAATTGCCATGGATGCAGCAAAAGCGGGAGGCACATATCCTGTAACGATGAATGGTGCAAATGAAATGCTGGTTTCTGCATTCCTTGAAGGCCGCATCAGTTACCTCGATATACCGCGAATCATTGACAGAATAATGCAAGAACATAAAGTTCAGTATGATTTAAGCCTCGATGTTATACTGGAGGCAGATAAACTGGCCAGACAGGCCGTACTGGATATTATAGGAGATTAAAGTAGCATGACGATCATTTATGCAATATTGATGTTTTGCGTGCTCATTTTCATACACGAGCTGGGTCATTTTATCGCGGCGAAGAAATGTGGGGTAAAAGTCAATCAGTTCGCACTGGGAATGGGTCCGGCAATATGGAAAAAGCAGAAAGGTGAGACTGAGTATTCTCTCCGTGTCTTT
>CADCRD010000099.1 GCA_902803725.1 uncultured Eubacteriales bacterium | reverse complement strand
GAAATGATATAATACCGGCATGACTCAACAGCATAACAATCAAAAACATCATTACGTATATATACTCGAATGCTCCGACGGCACACTGTACACCGGATGGACCACTGACCTTGAGGCTCGCCTTGCCACGCACAACAGCGGCAAAGGAGCTAAATACACACGCTCCAGACTCCCGGTACAGCTGGTATATCATGAAGAGTATGGCGACAAAGGCACCGCGCTGGCCCGTGAACATGCCATTAAAAGAATGTCCCGGGCAGCAAAACTCAGGCTTATCAGATGATGCCCAGCGCTTTTCCTGCTGCCTTGAATCCCATAATCGCTGCGTCAAGGTCCTCTCTGCTGTGTGCAGCTGACACCATGACCCTCAGTCTGGCCTGCCCCTTCGGCACGACCGGATAAGCAATAGACTGCGCGAACACACCGTTTTCAAACAGCTCAGCCGACAGTTTCTGCGCCTTTTCCTCGTCATATGTCATTACCGGTATGATCGGGGTCTGGGTCGTTCTCGTGTCATATCCCAGCGCCCGGATCTTTTCGAGGAAGTATTCTCTGTTATCCCAGAGTTTTCTGACCAGTTCATCGCTCTCTTCAAGAAGATCAATTGCAGCGATCGCCGCCGACGCCATGCAGACCTGCTCTGGAGTGGCAGTGAATATGAACGTTCTTGCCTGCTTGTTGACACGGTCGATCAATTCAGCTGAACCTGCAACGAATCCGCCTGCACAACCAAATCCCTTTGACAGCGAGCCTGTTTCAACATACACGCCGTCGCGCACACCAAAATGATCAACTGTGCCCCTTCCATGAGGACCCATGACACCGTCACCGTGTGCATCATCAATCATGACTTTGGCGTTGTATTTTTTGCCCAGCTCAACTATTTCAGGAACCGGCGCCAGATCACCGTCCATGCTGAAAACAGCATCCGTTACGATCAGTTTGTTTTCTGCTTCCGACTCCTTCAGCATCTCCTCCAGTGCGGTCATGTCCATATGCGGGAAAGCGTGAACATTCGCCTTTGACAATCTGATCCCGTCAATGATGCTGGCATGATTCAGTTCGTCACTGAATACATCATCATCTTTACCTATTATCAGAGGAATGACACCGAGATTCGCTGTAAGGCCTGAATTGAAGATGCTTACCGCAGGAACACCTTTGAACGCAGCCAGCTTCTCTTCCAGTTCTTCGTGCGGTCTGAAATTACCCACGATCCCTCTTGCGGCACCGGCACCCAGACCATATTCATCGAGAGCTGCCTTTGCAGCCCCAACAACTGCAGGATGATTGGCAAGCCCCAGATAGTTATTAGCCGCCATGTTGATCATCTCTCGTCCGTCCAGTATGATCCTGCCGCCCTGCGGTCCTGTAATTACTTTAAAATCACTCATCGGCTGGTCTCCTTTCGTTTATAATAGTTCTTTATCTCATTAGTTTTCACTGCTCAGAATGTCACTCAGCCTTCCGGGCTTTCGTTTGCCGTCACACAAATCAAAAACCGCGAGAATCTTTCTGATCATCAGCATGTGACAGATCAGCATTGCCGTCGCGGCGCAGCCGGTCACAATATACTTGGTCATTTCAGCAAACACAGGCGCTCCCTGTATCACTATCAGTGCCAGGATCATGATCACCATACAAGATTTCCAGATCGACTGACAGGACTGCCTGAGTTCAGTCTTCCGAAAATCTCCGGCCAGATCAGCGCAGCCCAGCAAAACATGAGTATACGCATACAGCATTGTCATAAAGCATATGTACATCGCAAACATGGCGCCCATCGTGATGAACGAATGATAGCCGCCGCCGTTGCTGTAATCAAATACCGTGATGATGCCCCAGATCATTGAAGCCATAATTCCCGGCAGCGATGCGTAAAACGCGCGGTTGAAATGCATATTATACTCTGTAATGTTCCTCAGCGCTGCAAACAACAACGCCCATGCAGCAAATATCAATCCGATATAAGCAAACTCGACCGGGGCCAGTTTATCCATCATCCTGAAAAGATATGCCGCAAATCCTCCCAGTGCCATGACAGCAAAAGCAACAGCCGCGACCTGCAGTCCCCGAAGATCATATCTGTGCCCGGGGCGCACGGGTCTGTCTTCTTTTGTTTCAACAACTGCCCCATCATTTGCCGAAACTTCAGTTATATCTTCTGCCTCCATTGCAGCCGATTCTTTTTCCATCACCGGTGTCCTCACATTTCTATTTTTGATCATCAGATTATTTTGCTTGCTATTTCCAGTCAATTATCCCATACTTGTTGCAGTTTTTCAATATATGCGGTAATTCCGATCTCAAATTTGACATCTCTGCGCTCTTTTGCTATCGTAATCAGGCGATGCAATATAATTTTCAGAGTAAAAACAATAGCAGCTGTAAACTAGAATGAAAGGGCAAAATAATGAGACTCAGAAAAGACACAGAATTATTGAATGAAAAAGAAGCGATCCTCATAGCGGATGTTTCAGATGCTCTGGCGCATCCGGTCAGAGTGAAGATATTCCAGTACATCATGTCCTGTAACAAAGATCTTAAGCCCGTGTGCAATCAGGACATTGTTGCGGAATTTGATTACGCTCAGTCGACCATATCTCAGCACATCAAAAAGCTGGCTGCGGCCGATCTTATCCAGATAAAAAAACAGGATAAAAAATCCATGTATTTTGCCAACATAGGTAAACTCCAGATGTACCTGACCGCGACCAGAAAATTCAATTCCTTTAACAGATAAAAACCGGACAGCTGAGCTGACCGGTTTTCTGTTAATCAATGTAATGTATAGAGGGATAATACTCTGTTACATTTTTTCGATCCAGCCTTCAACTTCTTTTTCAACTTCAGGATCGATCTTGTATGCGTGTTTAGCATCTTCAGGGAAGACACCTTCTTTTACTTCTTTCACATATGTTTCGAATGCACCCTGCAGTACTTCGCCTACATTAGCGTACTTCTTAACGAACTTAGGTGTGAAGTCATCATAGTATCCGACCATGTCAGCATAGATGATGAGCTGGCCGTCTACGTGTGAGCCTGCACCTATGCCATATACAGGGAAGTCGCACTTTTTCTTGATGATCTTTCCCGTTACAGCCGGTACACCTTCGACCAGCAGTGACCAGGCGCCTGCCTTTTCGATGTCTTCTGCATACTGCAGCAGCTTCTTGATATTATCGGTGCTCTTGCCCTGAGCCTTGTAACCGCCGAGCTGTGCAGCAAACTGCGGCGTAAGACCTATGTGACCGATCACCATGATGCCTGCGCCGGTGATGGCCTTGATCCTTTCACAGATCTCCGGACCGCCGCCCTCGAGCTTGACGCAGTCGCAGTCGGCTTCTTTGATGAATCTGCCGGCATTTTCGATAGCCTGCTCATTTGAGATCTGATATGACATATATGGCATGTCGCCTACGATGAATGTGTTCGGAGCACCGCGTCTTACCGCCTGACAGCATCTGATGGCATCATCCATCGTTACCGGAAATGTTGTCTCATATCCCAGCTGAACCATACCCAGCGAATCGCCGACCAGGATCATATCCATTCCGGCTCTTTCTTCATACTTAGCTGTAAGATAATCGTAACCTGTTATCCATGTGACTTTGTCACCGTCTTTAGCCATCTGTACAAAATCAGGAATAGTTTTTCTGCCCATTGTTCATTCTCCTTTCATCATCGAAATAATTAACGCACTGACAGCCTTTTTAATTCTTTTTCACCAATGTAAATTATTTGATTGTCCAGCTGCCTTATCTGATCAATATTTGAATATCATCTGCTGTATATTTATAGTATACGCGTTTATAAGTTTATAATAAAGCGACATTTTTGCCAAGTATATGTGAGTAACCGCTCAACTTATTGATAGTGTTTTGCCCCGTCAGTTATACTGTCTTCACATAATTTTTAATCTCGGCAATCATTTTCACAGTTGCAGGTGCCGGTGATCTGGTACTTGCCGTCACCAGACCAAGATTTCGATAAACATCCGGTTTAAGACCGAGGATCTTTACTTTGCGTCTGCTGTTCTTCACGCAAAGACCCGGAACCACAGAAATGCCCAACCCTTGTTCAACCAGGGCTACCATCACATTATCATCGTCGACTTTGATGTATTCGTCTACTGATATCTCATTGTCTTCCAGAAATTTTTTCAGTTCTATTTCGCCCGCGTCGTACTGCATCAGCAATTTGCCTCTTTTGATTTCCTCGACTGTGATCATCTTTTCCGATTTAGTTGTGAAATCCGCAGGCACTACGCAAACCATATGATCCTTGACCAGCAATTCGAACATTTGCCCGGCTTTCACGAAACTGTCTGCAACTATACCGATATCTATGGCATGTTTGTAGAGAAGATCAGATATTTCATTATAGCCCGCCTCATATATCCTGACTTCTATCTTCGGATATTTGTCTTTGAATCTCTTTATGATCTCAGGCATCCATGTCAGGGCAACGCTGTGCAGCACACCTATCCTGACTTCTCCTACATCAGAATCGTTTATCCTGCCCGCTTCCTGCAGAACGTTCTCATTACATTCCCTGACCCGGTTTACCAGCGGCAGCATCTTTTCTCCGTTAACTGTCAGCTGCACACCTTTTCTGCTTCTCTCAAAAAGAGCAAATCCGAACTGCTCTTCAAGATTTGCGATTGCATGGCTGACTGCCGAAGGAGTTATATGCATCGCTTCGGCAGTCCTTGAAAAACTTTTATATTCGGCAACTGTCTTAAAAACTTCGTAAAGATATAACGACATTTTATTACCCAACTAGTCTCTGCTGCATTTGAACTTAAGTTCTTCCCATCTCTTGTCGACTTCTTCCTGCATGATCTGGATGTATTTCTCGTTCTCAGGCTTGAAGAGGTGACTGAACCTTCCCTGTGTTTTCAGGAAATCTTCGATAGGGAGTTTTTCCTTTGGCTCGTAATTGAGGACCCATTTGCCATCAATAACTTCGAACAGCGGCCAGTAGCACGTTTCAACCGCCATCTTGCAGATATTGAGGATCTCACTGGCCTCGTATCTCCAGCCTCTAGGGCACGGTGCCATCACATTCAGGAATGCCGGTCCTTCTGTGTAAATAGCCTTCTCAGCCTTGAGATGCAGATCTTTCATGTTCTGAACGAATGTCGTCTGACCAACATAAGCAACATGATGCTCAGCTATGATAGCAGCCAGATCTTTTCTGTACTGGGGTTTGCCCGGTGACTCCGTACCTGACGGTGTCGTTGTTGTATCAGCGAACTGCGGTGTAGCTGATGATCTCTGGATCCCTGTGTTCATGTAAGCGCCGTTGTCATAGCATACATATACCATGTCGTGACCTCTCTCCATGGCGCCTGACAGTGACTGGAATCCGATATCATATGTACCGCCGTCTCCGCCGAATGCGATGAACTTGTATGTATCATCGATCTTACCCTTCTTCTTCAGAGCTCTGTAAGCGGATTCAACACCGCTGCATGTAGCTGCTGCATTTTCAAATGCATTGTGAATGAAGGAATCTTCCCATGATGTGTACGGATACATGAAAGTGGAAACTTCCAGGCAGCTCGTAGCACATGTTACAACTGCTTTGTCTTCATCTTTGAGTGCTCTCAGAACGTTTCGCACAGCGATCGGAGCGCCGCAGCCTGCACACATTCTGTGGCCGGGGGTGAAACGTTCTTTTTTACTCATCGTTTCTTTGAAATTATATGCCATTTCTTTCCCTCCTAACCTCTCAGCGACAGGTAACGGTATGTATCACCAACGTTGCCGCTCTTATCAACTTCCTGCATAGCCTCAAATACTTCGCCAAGGCTTTCAACTGTAACGTCTCTTCCGGCAAGACCATATACGTAGTTGAGTACCTTCGGTGTCATGCCTGCATT
>CADCRD010000098.1 GCA_902803725.1 uncultured Eubacteriales bacterium | reverse complement strand
TATCTGGGGCGGCGAGTTCCTGTACTGCCATGGTGCTGAATTTGAACGTATGGCTCATTTGAAATACGTTAAGATGATAGGCGGCGATTCATCGATGAAAGAGGCCTGGAAATCCGCACTCAGCTATATGCATGCGTATAACAGCGGATATATGGAAGATGATACAGACGAAAATAATAATGGATGTGAAGAGATCAAAGTCGATATCAAAGATATCATAGATTATTCGGATCTGTTTGGAACACTTGAGCACCGGGAAATGGAATTCACAGAGAAGGTGCTGTCCGGCGGCATCAATGTTATCAACAGCTCCAGCATGGGAAGATTGTTCGACGGAGTTGCTGCAATGTTGGGTCTGTGCGATTACAACAGCTATGAAGGGCAGTGTGCGATGCTGCTGGAAGATGCGGCGGCGAGGGCGATGAAGGACCGCGGTGCCGATGAGGTCGATATGCTGGCTCTCGAATTCCATATGCAGATAGTGGATATAATAATGGATCAGTGCCGTAAGATCAGCGAAAAGACAGGATGCAGAAAAGTAGCTCTGTCGGGAGGATCGTTCCAGAATAAGATTATCATGGAGGAAGTCCTCGGGCAGCTGCGCTCGGAAGGATTTGAACCATACTATAATATATCAGTCAGTCCGAATGATGGCGGAATAGCACTGGGGCAGTCCTATATCGCGGCAATGTCACGTAAATGACAAAAACAGAAGGAAGAGGTACAAAAAGGCATAAGAATATGCTGCTATAATTAGGTTTGTAAAAAGAAAGGAAGCATGAAATGACAACGGAAAAGGTAAGAGAGTACATGAGAAGCATTGGCCTTGAGGAACGTATCAGGGAATTTGAAGTTTCGAGCGCTACGGTTGAACTGGCTGCTGAGGCTGTCGGGGTCATCCCGGCTCGCATCTGCAAGACTCTGACATTCAAAGATCCGCAAAACGAAGATGGATGTGTTCTGATCCAGGCTGCCGGCGACACAAAGATCCAGAACGGGAAATTCAAGAGGTTCTTCGGCGGTAAAGCTAAAATGTTGTCTCCGGATGAAGTCAAAGAATATACGGGACATGAAATAGGCGGAGTTTGCGCATTTGCACTGGCTCAGCCAGAGAAAGTAAAAGTTTACGCAGATGTTTCGCTTCAGAGATTCGACACAGTTTTCCCGGCAGCCGGAACAGATGCCAGCGCGATCGAGCTGTCGTGCGACGAACTGTTCGAGAGCTCAAAGGCGATCGAGTGGATCGATGTATGCAAGATCCCGGAGGAAGAGGCATAAGCTGAAAGCCGCATGATATCTTTTGTTTGAATATAAGCCGGATGTGGCATATAATATTATGTTGATGCACCGGATGAGTGAGAATGAAGTGATTTGAATTCTCAGGGATAATAAAATAATATATTGATTAGATAAGAATAAAACTGGAAGGAGAACGCAGTATGTGCGTAGCGATACCGGGAAAGATCGTTTCAATGGACGGCGATATGGCCAAAGTTGATTTCAGCGGTAATCTGACAAACGTAAATACAGGAATTATCGATGCAAAGGTCGGACAGTATGTCCTGGTGCATGCAGGATGTGCCATTGAAGTTATGGAAAAGGATAAGGCCGAAGAGCTGATCGAGCTTTTCGGCGAGATCGAAGAGCTGGAAAATGAATATAAATGAAATTATTGAATATCTGAAGGCTTATGACGGGCCGGATATAAAGATGATGGAGGTGTGCGGCACTCATACGGCCAGCATCTTCAAGAGCGGCATCAGGAGCCTGATATCACCTAAGATACATCTGATATCGGGACCGGGATGTCCTGTTTGTGTTACACCGACCGCTTATATAGATAAATGCGGCGAGTATGCACTGATGGACAACCATGTCCTGATGACTTTCGGTGACATGATCAAGGTGCCCGGGACGCATGGCAGTCTTGCGGATCTCAAGGGCGAGGGTGCTCATGTTGAAATGATGTATTCACCTTTTGAGGCAATTGAAAAGGCAAAGGCAAATCCGGATATAACATATGTTCTGGCAGCAGTCGGATTTGAGACGACGACACCGGCTTATGCTCTGATGATCGACAAGGCTGAACGTGAAGGCGTTAAAAACATCAGACTCGTGACGGCTCTTAAAACGATAATACCGGCTCTGCAGTGGATATGCGAGAATGAAGACGGTATCGATGCATTCATCTGCCCGGGACATGTCAGTACTATTATCGGCAGTAAACCGTATGAAGCTCTGGCGGAAAAATATCACAAGCCATTCGTTGTGGCCGGATTTGAAGCTGAGCAGATACTGGCTGTGATATATGATATCGTCCGCCAGCTGGAAAGCGGACATGAAGATGTAAACAACCTCTACCGGAATGCGGTAAGAGATGAAGGAAATATAAAGGCGCAGGAGATCCTCGCCCGCTGTTTTGAGGCCGGTCCGGCAATGTGGCGCGGTCTGGGTGTGATCCCGGGATCAGGCCATTACCTGACGGGAAAATATGCTGAATATGACGGCGGTTCGATGGGGCTGGATGCGGACATGGAACTTCCTGCATCATGCCGGTGCGGTGATGTCATAACGGGACGCATCACCCCGGGTGATTGTCCGATGTTCGGGACAGGGTGCACACCGCTGGCACCGTACGGACCGTGTATGGTCTCGGCAGAAGGAGCATGCGGGATCTGGTACCGGAACAGATAGACAAAAGCAGTTGAAAAGCAGAGATAATTTGGAATAATAAAACGGGAAAGGCATAGACAAATGAAAATAACGATGGCTCATGGCAGCGGCGGCAACGCTTCCAAAGAACTGATGGGAAACATATTCGGGAAATACTTTAAGAATGACATTCTGGATAAACTCGAGGATGCAGCAGTCCTTGATGTATCAGGCCGCATAGCGATGAGCACGGATTCATTCGTAGTCACTCCTCTTGAATTCAAAGGCGGTAATATTGGCAAGCTCTGTGTTTGCGGAACTGTCAATGATGTTCTGATGATGGGAGCTGAACCAAAGTATCTGACGTGCGGGTTCATCATGGAGGAGGGCCTTGATATAGATCTGCTGGAAAAGGCTGTTGCAAGTATGGCCCGTCAGGCTGAAGAGGCCGGTGTGAAGATCGTTGCCGGAGACACAAAGGTCGTTGAAGGCAGCGGCGGGCTGATGATAAATACCACGGGTATCGGGGTCATTCCGGAGACTCGTGATGTGAGTGCTGAGAACTGCGCGCCGGGAGACAAGATCATCGTATCCGGCACTCTCGGAGATCATCATGCATGTATACTCAGTGCCCGTATGGAGATCGAAAATGAGATAAAGAGTGACTGCGGCTGTCTGAAGGATATAACAGATGCGCTGTTCGGTGCGGGCATAGATGTGCATACGATGCGTGATGTGACCCGCGGCGGTATGGGTACTATACTCAATGAGATCGCTGACAGCTCCCGGACCATGATCGAGCTTCAGGAGGCTGCTATCCCGGTGAGTGAAGAGGTCAAAGGTTTTGCCGGCATGCTGGGCCTCGATCCGCTGTACATGGCGAATGAAGGTAAAATGATAGCTATCGTTCCCGGTGACCAGGCGGAGAAGGCTCTGGAGCTGATGCGTGCGACTGAGCATGGCGCGAATGCAGCGATCATCGGTGAGGTAAAGCAGCTTTCCTGTAAAAAAGACAATGATATGTCAGGAACAGATGCAGACGCTGAAACAAAACCTGTCGTTCATATAAAGACTCCTCTCGGCGCGACCAGAGTGCTCGATGTGCTGTACGGAGAAGGCTTGCCGAGGATCTGTTAATTATTTTGTATCGAACAAACTCCTGAGCTGATCAGGAGTTTTTATATTATTGAGAAAGGCAGAGCTGAAATTGATGATCAGAGAAATACAGCAGGAACTATTCAGGCTTCAGGACAGGAAATACAAGGAATTTCAGGCGAAGCTGATCCCGACTGTTGATCCGGATAAGATAATAGGGGTCAGAACTCCTGCGCTGAGGGCTTATGCAAAGGAACTTATCAGGAGAGATAGGGTTGAGAAGCAGGCTGCGGGCATTTGTACAGCAGGGCAGAAAACTAATGCCGCAGGAAAAGGAAATGAAAAAAACGTGTCAGATGTCATGAGTGAGTTCATTGAAAAATTGCCACATGATTATTTTGACGAGAACCAGCTGCATGCGTTCATTATTTCGGAATTGAAGGATTACAAAAAATGCATCAGCGAGGTCAGGCGGTTTCTGCCTTATGTGGATAACTGGGCGACATGTGATCAGCTTTCACCGAAAGTATTCAAAAATGACAGGCTGTCGCTGTTAAAAGAGATAAAAAGATGGCTGGGATCTGATGAAACGTATACTGTCCGGTTTGCCGTTGGGATGCTGATGCGGCACTATCTTGATGAGGATTTTGATGAGTCTTATCCGAAAATGGTGGCGGCTGTCAGGTCAGATGAATACTACATCAAAATGATGATCGCCTGGTATTTTGCTACAGCGCTGGCAAAACAGTATGATACGGTGCTTGCATATATCGAAGAGCAGCGGCTGGATATCTGGACACACAACAAAGCTATTCAGAAGGCCATAGAGAGCAGGCGAATCACTCCTGAACAAAAAGAGT
>CADCRD010000097.1 GCA_902803725.1 uncultured Eubacteriales bacterium | reverse complement strand
TGTCCATTGCCTGCTTATTCTCCTGTTTTCTGTTTGTTACATATACATTCTTATCTGCATTACCAGGTCAATTCTCTGCTTGTTTTTATACAAATTTGACTTTTGTGTTGAATTATCGTCATTTTCAACCTAATTGGTGATTGAACTTCTATTTTAAAGAAGTATAATTCATAAATAAGGAATAATCAACATTTGATGAATTTTTAGTAGGAGGGATACAAATGAACGTTACTGCAACGATAGCAAAATTCGGGCTGAACAAGGCTTTTGACAACTTGTACAAAGATCCCGACAACAATCTGGAGAAGATGCTTAACTGGGCCGACCGGTTCTCGAGAGGGATGTTCGCACCGCATAGAGCAGTGATCCGTAAAGCTGTAACAGATCCGGAAAATGCTTATTATCCGTATGTAAGACATATGATAAACGACATTGACCCTGAAGTTCTGAAGACTGTAGCGGTCAATTTCTTTATCAACTCCAATCTGATCAGCGGGCCAATACAAAAAGACCTTCGTGAAAAATACAACTGTAACATCCCATGGGCGATACTGCTCGATCCGACTTCTGCGTGCAACCTGCACTGCACGGGATGCTGGGCGGCTGAATACGGGAACAAGCTGAATCTGAGCTTTGAAGAAATCGATGATATAATCCTCCAGGGAAAAGAGATAGGTGTTTATATGTATATCTACACCGGCGGAGAACCTCTTGTAAGAAAACGTGACATTATTCGCCTGTGTGAGAAGCATGATGACTGTGTCTTTCTGAGCTTCACCAACGGAACGCTTATAGATGAGGAGTTTGCAGACGAGATGAAGAGGGTAAAGAATTTTGTGCCTGCATTATCGCTTGAAGGTTTTGGAGAAGCAACGGACAGCCGCAGAGGCAAGGGTGTGTATGACAAGGTGATCAGGGCGATGAAGCTTTTGCATGACAGGAAACTCTTTTATGGGATCTCATGCTGCTACACGAGCCAGAACTGGGAGGCGATCACTTCTGAGGAATACTGGGATATGATGATCGAAAACGGTGCTTATTTTGTATGGTATTTTCATTATATGCCGGTTGGAAACGATGCCAGTGCAGAACTGCTGCCAAACCCGGAGCAGAGAGAAAACGTTTACCGGCGCATCAGAAAGAACCGTGCAACAAAACCTCTGTTTGCAATGGATTTTCAGAATGATGCTGAATATGTCAAAGGGTGCATAGCAGGCGGAAGAAGCTATTTTCACATCAATGCCAACGGAGATGCCGATCCCTGCGTGTTTATCCACTATTCTGATTCGAATATCCGTGAGAAGAGCATCCTCGACATACTGCGGTCGCCGCTTTTCATGGCCTATCATGACGGTCAGCCATTCAATGACAACATGATGCAGCCTTGTCCGATGCTGGAAAATCCGGATATTCTGCGCAAAATAGTTGAAAAAACCGGTGCTTATTCAACGGATCTTGAATCACCTGAAAGTGCAGATCATCTGTGCTCGAAGTGTGATTCATATGCAGCTTGCTGGGCACCTAAAGCAGAGGAACTCTGGGAAGAGCGCAAAGCTGTTAAGGTAACAGTGGACTATGGGGAAGATGCAGTCCCGTCAGGAAGATAGGGGATCGATTTGGGAAAGCAGCAAATCGCATCGTGAATACAGTAAATTCAGGCATAAACATAGAAATTTGAATCAGGAAAGCAGAGATATGATCAGCGAAAAAAGAATAAAGACAGGAGTTATAGATGTAGGCGGGGGTATGAGAGGTGCATATGGCGCCGGCGTTTTTGACTGGTGTATGGACAATGATATCCATTTTGATTATTGCATGGGTGTGTCTGCCGGAAGTGCGAATCTGGTTTCGTACCTGGCGGGTCAGCGGGGACGTAACTATGAATTCTATACGGAATATGATCTTCGCAAAGAAAGCATGAGTATGCAGAATTTTATAAAAACGCGAAATTATCTTGATCTTGAATATATATACGGCGATCTGTCGAATGAAGGCGGCGAGTATCCGCTGGATTTCAAAACAGCATGGGAAAACCCCGCAGAATTTAAGATCGTAGCGACAAATGCCCTGACAGGCAAGCCGCATTATTTTGACAAAACAGATATGCAGCAGGATGATTACGGGGCGATAAAGGCTTCCAGCTGCGTCCCGGCGGCAAATCAGGCTTATGAGGTTGATGGTATACCTTATTATGACGGCGGCATATCGGATCCGATACCGCTGGAAAAATGTTTTGACGAAGGGTGCGATAAAATAGTGCTCGTGCTTACAAGGCCAAGAGATTATGAGAGAACAGCCTCAAAGGACGAGTTTATCTCAGGCCTGCTCAAAAGAGAATACCCGGAGGCTGCAAGAGCTTTGCGCTCAAGAGCGATAGTGTACAATACTCAGCTATGGCTCGCAAAGCAATACGAAAAAAAGGGGAGGCTTCTTTTGATCTCCCCGGATGACATAGGAGCGATGAAAACGCTTACCCGAGACAAAGAAGCAATCGATCTGCTGTATAAAAAGGGATACAGTGATGCGTCGGCAATAGCTGAGTTCGTGCAGTCTTCATTCCAGTGCAGCCATCGCGGATGAATAAGCAAACTGAAGGTTGTAACCGCCGGTATCTCCGTTTATATCCAGCGCCTCTCCTATGATCCTGATATCAGGTGCGGTGGTTTCGGCAATGGTCGCAAGCCGCATCGTTTTCAGATCGATCTGATCGAGAGCCGCTCCGCCTGCAGTCACCATAGAGTCATTCCATCCTCCGGTGCCGCTGACACTGTATTCATGTCCTTTGAGCAGCTGAATGATTGTTTGTATGTCTTTGTTGCTGATGTCTGAAAGCTTCTTTGCCCGTGGATTTGCTGACTGAGAATTCAGTCCGCACAGAATTTCAGCAACGAATGCTTTGGGAAGTCCGAATTCGGCAGCAATGAAATTTGTGATACTTTGACCGGATTTTCCTCTTGCGTTTTTTAGCTTGCCGCGCATCTCATCAGCATTGACGGCAGGCAGAAAATCGATGTTCAAAGAAGCACCGGCTCTTACGTGCTGTGAAATGTGAAGTGCAGCCGGACCGCTGAAACCTCTGTGCGTTACAAGCAGTCCTCCGCGGGCAGTCCGGGTGTCAATTGATCCGGAAGAGTGGAGAGTCTTTTCGGTACAGGTGATGATCACATCTTTAAAACTGATGCCTGCAAGATCTGAATACGAAAAATCCTGAACGAAAACAGGAGAGAGCGCCGGCCGCAGAGCATTAACTTTCAGCTTGAGATCACGCTCGAGTATTTTGAAAAACGATCCGTCTGAACCAGTTGACGGATATGAAGCGCCGCCGGTCGCTATCACAAGTTTCAATGTATCGAATGTACGACCGTCTTTCAGTATTAATCTGATGACAGAATCAGTGCAGCAAGAATTGTCTGTACTGTCGTTACCCGGAATAATATCATTAACTGAAAGGATTTCCATTCCTGTTACTTCGGCATCGCATTCGATTCCCCAGCCGCTTACATCCGAATCGGAAAAATCTTCAGAAAAATTTATTACATTCAGCAGTGCATCCAGAACATCACCTGCTTTCATTGAAGCCGGGAAAACTTTCCCGTCATCGCGCTCAGTCAGCGGAACGCCAAGCGCTTCCATCATCTTCATCAGTTCCAGATTGTTGTGCCTGTACAGGCATCTTCTGATCCGGCTGCCGTTATCACCGTATTTACTGATGAAATCCTTGATCGAACCGCCATGGGTGATATTGCACATGCCATTTCCGCTCATCAGGAGTTTTTGACCCGGACGGTCAGTTTTCTCTAAGATCAGTTTTTTCCCGGGGCAGATCAAAGAACTATTTCTGATGCTGTCTGCTGCAGCGTAAAACAGTCCGGCTGCACCTGCGCCGATAACGATGCAGTCGTATGTGTTTCGCTTTGTATGGGTGGTATATTTTTTGTTCATTGCTTTACCGCTTTGCCGATTACTATTTCAGTACTGCTATTGCAACTGCTTCCATTTTGTAAATACCAGTCAAAACTGTGGCTTGCCCTTGTCGTCAATAAGGGATATTATCATATAATCCTGTCATGTGCCAGAATAATCGGTAAGTGAAACATATTCTGCAAAGGTGGCAGAATTAATGTTCATTTATTATAATACTCATGTTATAATAGGACAGTTACGAATAACGAATAGTTAAGAACAGAAGAGCGGAATATAAACGCCATTATCATAAGAGAGGAATATAGGAATGCCAAGAAAAATAGAAAATGAACAGGAATTACTGGATTTTATAAATAACAAGCCGAGCAAAAAGAAAAAAATGTTCATGGTCGCTCTCGCAGTGGCTCTGATAGCAGCTATGGTTACTGTTATTGCTATTCAGGTGTACAAAACATACAAATTTAAAGATCAGGTATCTGAGTCCAGCATAGCTCTTGAAGAAGGCAGATATGAAGATGCTATTGAAGGATATAATTTCGTTATCGGCGAAGATGATGATAATGCAGAATTCTATGAGGGCAGAGCAGATGCTTATGCAGGGCTGGGCAAATACGACAAGGCTATTGAAGATTATCATACCGCCATCGATCTTGATGGTTCCGGTGAAGAAATATACAAAAAAGGTGTTGCGGCCGGTCTGAAAACGGGTAATAACAAAAATGCGATGCTCTTTATCAATGAGATGAAGGCCAACATAGGTAAAAAGGAAGGCGAAGAGCTGAGAAAGGAAACCTTTGTATATCCGGCTCAGAAGGCTCTGAAGAAAAAACTGGCAGAGCTGCAGAAAACAGCCAGGACCAGCAAGGATGCTTATACAATGAAACTGGAAGTGTATACTTATTTTGATATTGACGGAGATGGAGTCGATGAACTGCTGACAGAGTCAGGCTGGCGTGCTTCAAAGCAAAAGGAACTGAGGATCTTTGGCTACAGAAAGGGCAAAGTCAGGAATATGATGGACAGAAATGAATATGGTCTGGTCAGTGTAAAAGTATACGATAAAACAGGCAGTATGGAGCTGACGCATGTTGGAAACGGCAATGAGGAACATCGCTTCTACAAGATCGGCACAACCGGTTTTAAAAAGAAGATCCACTCTTCAAGACGCTCGTCGGCGGCGGGAGCATATTCGGATGGACAGTGGACTTATTACAGCACCGGCGAATATGACGCGATCGGAAAAACAGAATTTGAAAAGAGAAAGGCTGCAATGACAAGGGGTAAAGGCAGATCTACTGCCAAGAGCAGCTGGAAGGGAATATGATATGAATACACCAACGGTGATAGCGGTTATTGCGTTGGCTGCGGCAGTTTTTTTCGCAGTGCGATATATCGTGAAAGAAAAGAAAAGGGGTAATAGATGCATCGGCTGTCCATACGCAGGGACTTGTGAAAAACATCACAGCGGCGGCTGCGATGATGAATGACCATGCGGAAGAACAGCACTGATGTGCAAAAAAAACTGCAGATAATAAATCAGACAAATTGTGGTTAGGAGAAATATGACTGTAGAAGAAAGAGTACAAAAAGCGCTGGATAATCATGTGAATGGATGCAATTGTGCACAGGCGGTCCTGTGCGCTTATTGCGATCTGTTCGGGATTGATGAAGATACTGCATATCGAATCGCTGAGCCTTTTGGCAGAGGCAACGGAGACAGAACCGGAATGTGCGGGGCGATCACAGGTGCCCTGATGGCAGCAGGTCCTGCATTCAGCGAAGGGAAGGCAGCCAGAGGCAATAAGAAAGAAACATATGATGTTGCAGCAGGAATCGTTTCGGCATTTAAAGAGAAGAACGGATCTGTGATCTGCAGAGAATTAAAAGGAATAGATGGAGGTAAACCTCTGCGCAGCTGTATGGGATGTATAGAAGATGCAGCAAGGATAGCAGGGGAGATCTTAAATGAACAAAAAAAGATATAGAAACAGTTTGTACGAGCCGCGCGAGATATCGGATCTTCGTGAACTGATAAACAGCAGTGCAGATTTGTTTGGAAACAAGCCTGCTTTTCTGGTAAAGGATGTTCACGGAGAGCCGTTTCGGCCCATCACATTTTCACAGCTGAGGATGGACATCAATGCTCTGGGTACGAAGTTCGTCGGAATGGGACTGAAAGATAAAAAGATCGCGGTCATTGGCGAGAACAGCTATGAATGGGTCGTGACATATTTTGCTACTGTCAATGGCACAGGGGTCATAGTGCCGATAGACAGAGAGCTGCCTCCGAAGGAAGTGGCAAACCTTCTGGACAGATCAGGTGTATCGGCTATCATACATTCAGCAAAACTTAAGAACAAGGTCGATGAATCGCTTCAGCTGTGTGAGTCTGAGATACCATATCTTATCGACATGGAGCAGGAAGAAAGCACTGATGACAGGCTGTCATTTTACGAAATGATAAAAGAGGGCAAGCAGGCTCTGATGTCAGGTGACACATCTTTCCTCGATGCTGAAATAGACAGAAAGGGACTATGTTCGCTCCTCTTTACATCCGGCACTACAGGAATGGCCAAAGGTGTAATGCTCAGCCATGAAAACCTGACTGCCAACGTTTATAATATGTCAAAATACGTCAATGTTGCCGGCGGCACAGGGCTTTCAGTTCTGCCGATGCATCACTCGTATGAGATGACATGTCATATCCTTACAGGACTGTATCAGGGAATTGCGATCGCCATCTGCGAGGGGCTCAGGTACATCCAGAGCAATATGGCTGAGGTGAATGCTTCGGTTTTGCTGGGGGTTCCGCTGATATTTGAAAACATGCACAAGAGGCTGATGCGCCAGGCTAAATCGCAGGGCAAACTGGAAAAACTGGAAAAAGGCATCGAGACTTCAAAGAGGTTCAGATTATACAACAGACCGGGCATTTGCAAGAGGATGTTTGCAGATATCCACAAAGCGCTGGGCGGCAATATCACTCATCTTATCGCCGGCGGAGCAGCCATTAACCCAAAGGTCATCGAGGATTTTCAAGCAATGGGATTCCCGATGTTCCAGGGTTATGGAATGACAGAAAATTCACCGATCCTGGCTGTTAACAGGGACAGGTGCAGTAAACCGGATTCGGCAGGTACACCGATGCCAGGAACGGAAATAATCATCAGCGAACCTGATGCCAGCGGCATGGGTGAAGTGCTGGCAAAAGGGCCGTCTGTGATGCTGGGTTATTATGATAATCCGGAAGCAACTGAAGAAACGATAGTTGACGGATGGCTGCACACAGGCGATTACGGTTATTTCGATGATGACGGATATCTTTATATCACAGGCCGCAAAAAGAGTGTCATCGTAACTAAGAACGGCAAGAACGTCTTCCCTGAGGAATTGGAATTCTATCTGACTGAGAGTGACTATATCGAAGAAGCGCTTGTTCATGAGGAGGAATCCAGAGCAGGAGAGGATACGGTCATCAAAGCCGTGATATTCCCAAACTATGACCGCATCAACACAGAACTGGAAAGGGAAGCTGATGATGACGAAGTGAAGGAATTCATTTCTGGAATCATCGATGAGCTCAACGACGAGATGCCGCCGTACAAAAGGATCAAGCGCTACGGTATCAGAAAGAGCGAGTTCATAAAGACGACAACGCGAAAGATCAAAAGATTCATTCCGGAGAATCTGGAATGCGAGTAGCTTTTATGATCCGCCAGGGCAGCCAGCTTGCTGACCATATATCAGCAGACTTAAACACAGATTACTTTTAACAGGAGAATACAAAAAATATGTTTACAGAAGAAGAGTACAAGGCAATACAGGACAGAGATATGAAGTTTGCCAGAAGCATCTGGCAGCAGATCAACGACAGCACAGATCCGGACGTTAAATACAAAGAAAGCCGTCCGATCATGAATATCAAACACATGATAGAGACCAGCTGTTCAGACGAATGGTACGCAGACAATGTCGCGATGTATCAGAAATTCAAAAAAGGCGGAGAATACGAAGCGATAACGTACAAAGAACTCCTGGGAATGATCAACGCTCTTGGAACAAAGCTCATCGACATGGGGCTCAAGGATGAGAGGATATCCATGATCGGTGAAAACTGCTCGCAGTGGGCAGTATCATATCTGGCAACGATCTGCGGCACAGGTCTCGTTGTTCCGCTGGACAAGGAACTCAAGGAAGATGCACTCGAAGAGCTGATCAAGAGAGCGGACGTAAAATGCATATTCTTTAAAAATAAATATGAGCAGACCTTTAAGAATATAAAAGAAAGAGGCAATACAAAACTGGAAGTTCTCATAAACCTGGATTCTGATGAAGAAAAAGATGGTGTGCTGTCATACAATAAGCTTATACAGGAAGGCAAACAGTTGCTGGCGCAGGGAGACAGACGTTTCCTGGATGCTCAGATCGATGCAGAGGAACTGGCAGTAATACTGTTCACATCAGGCACGACAGGCAGCCCGAAGGGCGTCATGCTGAATCATAAGAACCTCATCACCGATCTGATGGTGGCTCCGACAGTTCTAAAAGTACATGACTGGGATATATTTTTCTCCATATTGCCGCTGCATCATACATATGAGTGCACATGCGGATTTCTGATGCCGCTGTACAAGGGTGCTGCGATCGCTTATTGTGAAGGGCTCAAATACATCAGAAAGAATCTGGTGGAAGCAAAACCGACCATGGTTCTGGGCGTTCCCGCGATATTTGAGGCTTTGCACAAAGGCATCTGGAAAAATATCAGAAAACAGGGCAAGGAAAAGACAGTCCGCAGGGTCATGAAGATAAACAGCTATACCAAAAAAATCGGCATAGATATTGGCAAGAAGGCTTTCAAACAGATCACGGATGTGTTTGGCGGCCGTATGAGACTGATGATCTGTGGAGGAGCGGCCATCAATCCGGAAGTGCTGGACGACATGCAGAAATTCGGAATTCTGGCATTGCAGGGCTACGGTCTTACGGAGTGTGCTCCGATGGGTGCTCTTAATCCTGACACACATTGCAAGTCGAATTCCATTGGCAAGGCTTTTCCGGCATGTGATGCGAAGATCAAAGATCCGGACGAAGAAGGCATTGGCGAGATCTGCATAAAGGGTGACAATGTCATGATGGGTTACTACAAAGATCCGGAGCAGACTGCTGAGGTCATTCAGGATGGCTGGCTGCTGACAGGTGATCTGGGGTACATGGATGATGAGGGATTCCTCGTTATTACGGGACGTCAGAAGAATGTCATCATTACGAAGAACGGTAAGAATGTATTCCCGGAAGAAATCGAATACAATCTTTCTAATATAGATGTTGTAAAGGAATCGATGATCTTCAGTGAACCGACATCCGACGGCAGCGACATTACGATCGTTGCAGCAATAAGGCTGGATGATGAAGAGGTCAGGGAAGTCTGGGGCGAGGATATTGGTAAAGAAGATCTCGAAAAGAAGATGTGGGAAGAAGTCGACAAGCTGAATGCAGATCAGCCGTTCTTCAAGCGCATCAAGAGGATCATCATCAGGGATCAGGACCTCGTGAAGAATACTTCCAACAAGGTTATCAGATTCGCAGAAGAAAACAAGAGATAAACAATTATATCTTTTGATCGGAGATTTGCTGTGTAAGCAAATTGTGTAAGCACATAACGAAATACATTGAAATTTTACTGATAAATCTTTTTCAGATTCTTTTATCAGTAAAATTTTTTTGTTTCAGGCAGTTCAGAAATGTTACCGTTACTGATAAACTGTTTCAGAAGACGGATATCAGTAAGATTTCAACGATTCAGCAGACAGCAGTATTATCTTCGGTGATCTCTTCGTTGAAAAACCTCAGAATAAAATGGTATCATTAAACTGTATTGTAAAGAATAAAGGAGACCGGTTATGAACGGTGAACATTATCCGAGAGTGGTCATAGACCTGAAAAAACTGAGAAATAATATCGATCAGATCATTGGCAGATGCAATGATAACGGCATCGAGGTAGCAGGTGTCGTGAAATGCGTGGACGGGAATGTCCGTGTAGCGAAAGAATTCGAAAAGGGCGGAGCGGGATTTATCGCCAGTTCGAGGCTGGAGCACATCGGGCGTCTGAAAAACGGAGGCGTCGAAAAACCGCTGATGCTGATCCGGGTGCCAATGATCTCTGAAGCTGAGAGAACAGTTGAGCTGTGCGATGTCAGCTTGAATAGTGAGATACATGTTCTGGGTGAACTGGACAGAGCAGCTCAGAGAGCAGGCAAGATCCATGGTGTCATCCTTATGGACGATCTCGGAGATCTGAGAGAAGGTTTCTGGGATCTTGATCAGCTGCTGGATGCGGCTGAATTTGTTGAAGAGGCTCCCGGCCTTGAGCTGTTGGGAATCGGCACGAATCTAGGATGCTACGGCTCTGTTATGGCAACTTCTGAAAAACTGGAGGAGCTGGTTCGTGACGCCGAAGCGGTCGAGGAAAAGATCGGCCGACGGCTGAAGTACATTTCCGGCGGAGCAACTTCTTCAATTCCCAGAATACTGGAAGGAAATATGCCTGAGAGGATCAATATGCTGCGTATAGGCGAGGGGATAATCGTGGCGCAGGATCTGATCGAACTCTATGGTTATGAGATGGACTTTATGGAGA
>CADCRD010000096.1 GCA_902803725.1 uncultured Eubacteriales bacterium | reverse complement strand
CTCCCGCACAATTCCTCATCGGTTTCAGCTGATTTTATGATTATTGAATCATTTATTTTTTCCATGATATTATTATTCCCTTTATCTTCCTCATACTCCTCGGATGATACTCTTAGTGAACTACTCGGCAATTGAATTGCCAGAGCATCTGGTTTGCGGGGCTTACGCCCCGTAGATCCAGGGTGCGTCCATGACACCACTACTGCTTTTTACACAGCTACTTTCAGTATAAAGGGCGTTTTAATATGCATAGGATCGGTTTCTATGTCGATATTGTTTTCTTCCCGGTATTTCCTCAAGATGTTATAGGCTCCCACACAGTCCGCATTCCATGTATAGATGCCATCCTTATAAAGGCCCCGTTCCACACGATTTGATTTATTGGCATTCTCTTTGGTGACGCACGGCTTGAGCGGGCTGGTCTGACTGGTATACTGCTCAGACTGCTTGTGGAAGGAGATACCCTCCTTTGCAAGTTTATATTCAAGCATTATGTAAAGCTTATGATAAGGCAGGGAATGTAGTTTCTGGTTAGTCACTGCTCCAAGATCGTTGTCCCTACGGATGTTTGTTATGTCACCGATAACCACCGTACAGATATTGTTTTCTTTACAATAGTTGACGATCTGTCTTGTGACCTTATGAAGATAATCGTTAATACTGTCAGCCTTTTTCTTGTACAGCCTTAGGATATGTTTTGAAGGCTTCGGGTAACGGATACCATGCTTTGACTGTTGTAACGACCACTGTGACTGTACCCGGGCAATCTCTTTGTTAAAATAACTGCATGTCGCCAGATATTTCCTTCCCGCAATGAAAGTTTCCCCGGAAGCAGAGTTATAGCAGGTCATGAGGTTATGCAGCCCGAGATCGATTGAAAGCTGGTTCCCGTTATCAGGCAGTTTTGTAACATCGGGGATCTCATAAATGACAATGATACTGCATTCACCTTTTTCAGGCGGGTACAGTTTTATCTGTTTTATGGTATCGGTGTCCTTAAAGATGGGATTTTTAAGGAAAAGATAATTATCACTGATGCCATAAGTATCGGACATGAAAATCTTCAGCTGTTTTGGCACGGACAGCCTGACAGTGTCAGAATCAGCTTCGTGTGATATGCCATTCTGCATATATGTTATGGCAATCCCTGAATTCTTGAACCTGGGAGGCTGCGGATTCTGGATACCTCCAGTCCTTTTCAGCTTGTAAAAGGATTTCCAGGATTTATCCAGCAGTTTGCAAACTTCTTGTGCGGTCTGAGAAGGAAGCTGTTTGAACCACATATCATCCTTATGCGCGCTCTTTTGATAATACCAGTCCGGATAATCAACAGGCAGCCCGAGTTCTTCGTAATGGATCCGCTCATAGTTGCAGACATTCCAGAGCTTGTACGCCGCATAGCACATATGTCCTATGATATTTGCATATACATCGCTGACTTTAATGGTCGACTTATGTGACAACAGCATATGTAGCCTCCTCTCAATAAGATTTGCTCTGGTTCTCTATATACCGCTTAATGTTCTCTTCGGATACAGAGCCTATGGTCTCGCAATAATAAGAATGGTTCCAAAGCTCCCCGTTCCACAGCTTGGAACGTATCTGCGGGAACTGTTCAAAAAGTTTCCTGCCGGTGATGCCTTTCAGGTATTTCACGATCGTGGTGACGGATAGTTTAGGAGGAGCTGTCACAAAACAATGGATATGGTCACATTCGCCACATTCGAAAAGCTCAACTGTAAACCCCTTTTCATCCGCGATCTGTTTAACAAGGTTTTTTAGATATGATTCGACCTCAGGGGTGAGAATCCTGCGACGGTACTTCACCGACCATACCACATGGTAGTTGATGTTACACACGGAAGTACGATAATGAATTAGGTGTTCTTTCATGCATATAGTATAACATAGGCTTAAAGAAAAAGCAACCATTTGTTCGGGTATTAATCTATTAATCGAACCAAAATGGGTGCAGTAGGAGCGCTTTCATCTCGGCAATTGAATTACCGAGGATTCCCGCTTGTTATCCTAAATATTTCGAAATTATATCAGCCGACTCTTTTGCTCGCTGTAAATCACTGGAATAAATGTGCCCTATATTGTAGTTCCTTTCGGCAAAGCTCGCGCAAGTATTACTAACCTGTTTTATTCCGTCTTTTGAAAGGCCGGCATCACTCCAACCGCCTAATCTGGAAGCATCATCTTCACCATGTCTCATTAGTAGTATCATAAGTTATCAATCTGTTCCCAATCTTTTTTGTCGAATATCTTCGGTTTCCGTTTCTGTT
>CADCRD010000095.1 GCA_902803725.1 uncultured Eubacteriales bacterium | reverse complement strand
TGCAAGGAACTCAGAGCCGGCGAGGTCGGATATATATGCGCGAGTATCAAACAGGTCAGGGATGCACGTGTCGGTGACACGATAACTTTGGACAATGAACCTACGGATGAACCACTGCCCGGTTATAAAAAGGCGCAGTCCATGGTGTACTGCGGTATTTATCCGGCTGAGGGCGAAAAATACGAAAATGTTCAGGATGCGCTGGAAAAACTGCAGGTAAATGATGCGGCCTTTAATTTTGAACCTGAAACATCGGCTGCACTGGGATATGGGTTCCGATGTGGTTTTCTGGGTCTTTTGCACATGGAAATAATTGTTGAAAGACTGGAGCGGGAATTCGATCTGGCAGTTATCACAACGAGTCCCAGCGTAATATACAAAGTAGTCAAAACGGATGGGCAGGAAGTGATGGTACACAACCCCAGCAATCTGCCTGATCCGCTTCAGATCGATCATATCGAAGAGCCGATCGTCAAGGCCGATATAATGATCCCGAAGGAATATGTAGGCAACATAATGGAGATCTGTCAGGAACGGCGCGGCAGGATGATACATATGGAATACATAACCGAGACGCGTGTGCAGCTTCATTATGAGATGCCTCTGAACGAAGTAATATATGATTTCTTTGATGCGCTGAAATCAAAGACAAGAGGGTATGGCTCGCTGGACTATGAATTTGTTCGTTATGAAAAGAGCAAGCTAGTCAAGCTGGATATAATGCTGAACAAAGAAACAGTCGATGCATTCTCAATGATAGTTCATGAGAGCAAGGCTTACAGCCGGGGCCGTTTTGTGTGCAGCAAGCTCAAGGAAGTGATCCCGATGCATCAGTTCGAAGTTCCTATCCAGGCATGCATAGGCCAGAAGATAATTGCCCGTGAGACAGTTCGCGCTTACAGAAAAGATGTTATTGCAAAGTGCTATGGCGGTGACATTTCGAGAAAGAAAAAGCTTCTGGAAAAACAGAAGGAAGGCAAAAAACGCATGCGTCAGTTTGGACGTGTCGAGGTGCCGCAGGAAGCTTTCACAGCTGTGCTCAAATATGATGATAACAAATAAAAGCACAACCTTTTGGAGTTGTGCGATCATGCGTATGGAAAGGGGAATCAATATGACAGATAATATGAAAATGATGATGCCATTCACGATCCTGATGGCAGCTATACTGATAGTTCCTCCTGTTGTGGTAAAACTCAGCAGAAGAGCAAATGAACGGGCAAAGGAATATGAACGGGCGACTTTCGTTGTTACATACAGACTTCGCAATAAAAAGCGTGACGCATTTCTGGCAGCTCTTGAGGAGATAGGCATGGCCGAAAAATCCAGACAGGAAAAGGGTTGTATAATGTACGAATACTATCCCTCTGCCGAAGACGAGAACAAGCTGCTGCTGATCGAAAAATGGGAAAAACCCGCTGATCAGAGAGCACATACTCAGGCGCCGCATTTTAAAAAGCTTTCAGAAATAAAAGATGATTTTGTTCTTGAAACGCAGATAGACAAATACAGCGGCTGACCGGGAAAGCAGACCAAAGCATAAAAAAGAAAAAAAGCTGCAAAAGCAGCTTTTTTAGTTTGAGATCTGTGTTCAATCGACCCATGAAGCAAGTTTTTTGGCCACCATTTCGGCAAGGGTCAGTCTTTTATCCACGAAACTATGATTTGATGGGATGCACTGATATTCAAAGTCGGCCGGATCATATTCTCTGATGCAGTTTGCAAGATATTCGCCATGATTCTTTACGACGGCACAGGTGTCAAATTCCGCACCTATGATCATCAGCGGTTTGCCTGCGAGGATCCCGGCTTTAGTGTCAACATTGTATTCGGGATGTTCTTTCAGTTCTGTCATGAGAGTATCATAGTCGGTTACCAGCTGGAGAACACCTCCGTCGATGAGCTCATGTATGTTATCCCAGTCTTCACCGCCGTTTTCGATGCCAAGTTTATATTGTCTGCCAAAGTCGTACGGTGCCATTGCGATCGAGCCCTTTATGCCGTCACAGTCAGCTGTCGTATGAAGAGTGGAGAAGCCTCCCATACTGTGACCGACAATGAATATATTATTAAGATCGACATGATATTCCTCTGCGTGGTCTTTGACAAATTGAAGAGCTGTTTTTGTATCATCCAGAACATTTGCAAAGAGAAAATCTCCTGCAGAGCCCCAGCTGCCAGAATAGTTGAATGTAAGAACGTTGAATCCACAGCGTCTTAATGCCTGCATGAGGTCAAGATTCTTTTCGTTTCCCGGGAATCCATGCAACAGCAGTACTGTCGGTTTTGGATCTGTACCGCCGGCTGTGCTGAAAAGAGCATTGAACCAGCCGTGATCACCGTCGATCAGTATGGTAAAATCATCCGGTGCATTTGGGTCATCTCTCCACTCTGAATCTTTGTACATGTTGTCAAGATTTATCATAGTCTGTTCACCTCCATATATGTGATCTGTTTTTTCTGACTATTATTTTACATCCCTGAAGAGTCAAAAGCAATAAAAACAAGCTGGTCCCGGAGCCGGGACCAGCACCAACGGAGATAACATTCGGCTGCCGGCTTTTCGTTGTCTGTAACGTACAGGCAAATGATGACAGCTTTAACAAGACATGGCTATTGTATAACAATAGTAAAGATTGTATAATATAAAGAACAAAGTTAATATTTGTCGATTTGATAAAAATAAATCTTAAACAGGTGAAAGCAAAGGAGGGATCGTATGGATAATATGAAAAAAAAGGCATCCTTCAGAATGATGGTAATGCTGCTGGCTGTTTTAGTATGTCTTTCATTCATGCCTGTGTTTGATGGTGCCGTCAGCGCAAAATCTGCCGGAGAAAAAGTCGCTGAAAAAGCACAGGATGATTCTGAGATCAAAGCGGCTGAGACAGCACAGGGTACGCAATTTAAGACAGCATCAGCAGCTCAGAAAATATTGAACAGCAAACAGAAGACAAAAGTAGGTAAGAAGAGTGATAAAAGCTTTAATAAGGCAATCGCAAAACAATTAAAATTCGGAGCTTCATCGGATCCCTCACTGCTGACCGTCTCGTCACCCGATGCGAACGGTATTGTGAGAGTTCAGGGCAATATATACAGCAGCAGTATTCCTGCGGAATACAAACCATATGTAGTTTATGACAAAGTATATGTTGATGATCTTTATACCGTTGAAAGGGATATCGGATCAAATATAATGAACATCACGATAGATATGAAAAACTATTCTGTCGGTTATCACAC
>CADCRD010000094.1 GCA_902803725.1 uncultured Eubacteriales bacterium | reverse complement strand
TGCTGCCGGGAACGATAATTGCTACCGGAACTCCTGCGGGAGTAGGCATGGGATTCGAACCTCCGAAGTTCATCGGCAAAGGTGATGTGATCAGATGTGAGATCGAAGGCATAGGGGTTCTTGAAAATACTGTAAAGTAGATATATAATATCGGGTAATGTTGAGAACCGCAGGGGAAATATCACGCGGAATAACATATAATGATAAAATACTATCAGGTGGAGGATGCATATGAGCACAAAGAGCAAGATAATTATTCTGGTAATATGCGTACTGCTGGCGGCAGGCGGGCTGGCGGCGGCGCTGTACTTTAACGGCGGAGACAGAGCCAAACAGGAAAAAAAGCCGGAAAAGAAAGAAGCCACAGTCCAGGTAAATCCACTGACGGGATTGGAACTGACCGGAAAAGAAATGACAAGACCGTTCGTCGTTTCGACAGATAACGATTCATATCTGTCACGCCCGCAGGCAGGTCTTTCACAGGCGGATATTCTGTATGAGGTTCCGATTGAAGGCGGAGGCAGCCGTTACGAGCCGATCTACTATTCACAGGAACCGGGTCTTGTTGGGGCGATCCGCAGCTGCAGGCCTTACATCATCAATATTGCCAGAGAATACAAGGCCGTTCTTGTCCACAATGGCAAGAGCCCGCAGGCCAAGGCAATCTTTGACACCATCGATCGTGTGTCTGCGGAAGATGATTTCGAGATTTACCACGAGGAGGATAATCCGAATCTGCCGGGAAACCTGTACACGTACGGTAAAGAAGTCGTAAAAAGAATGGCCAAGAGAGGCTTTGACAAAGAGCAGGATCTTCGTACGTTCCAGTGGCTGAAAGATGATGATCAGGTCGATGGCAAGGATTCAGATACGATCACTATCAACTATGCTGACGGTGCTTATAACACGTTCAAATATGACGAAGGAACGAAACTTTACACCAAATACGTTAAAGATTCTCCGCTTATCGATGCAAATAACAGCAAAGAAGTGACGTGTGCAAATATACTTGTCCAGGAAGTTCCGTTCAAGATATATGACGGTGAAGAGGAACGCCTTGAGATCGACATGACAGCCGGCGGCAAAGCCACAATGTTTACTCAGGGCAAAGCAGTCAAAGGAACATGGGAAAGAGCGGATCTTGATTCGCCGACGATATTCAAAGACAAAGAAGGAAATGAATTCAGGATGACGCCGGGAGTGACCTGGATCCAGATAATAGACAGCACAGTTAAATTCGAATACTGATAGAATCAGAAGCTGCTGCTCATTTCCTGAATTGCAGAAAGAGGCAATAAAAAAATCCCTGTAAGATCATGATAGCTTACAGGGGTTTTTCGCTTTTTTATGTGTGCGGATATGCAATCGTCTGGTATATGTTTCCGTCAGTAACATCCTAATCATATTTCAGACTGTTTGTCCTGATGACCTGCTGCATCACTGTGTTAGTCACGCTGCCGGCAGTCCGTGAACCGTAACCGCCGTTTTCGACCAGTGTTACAAATGCATATGGATAGTGTTCGTTCTTAATGAATCCGACAAACCATGCATGAGGTTCTTTTCCGTTTCCCAGTTCGGCTGTTCCGGACTTGGCATATATCTCAAGATCCGGAAAATTGTACTGCCCGTAGTTCGAAGTGACGTCATTTCTCATATATTCCTGAAGCTTTTTCGCCTTGTCAGGGGCGATAAGTTCTTCGCTGTCTCCCGGATCATCAACGGATTCAGGAAGCCCGCTGGGGAGCTTGATCTTATCAATTATAGTAGGCAGACCGGTTTTGCCCCCGTTTGCAATGGCACCCATATAGATCATCATGGAGCAGGGATTGACCAGATCATGGTACTGACCAATGCCGGCCCAGGCGAGCGCAACCGTTCCGTCTGTGAATTCAAGGGAACTGGGCAGCGTTTTGATGCCATTTATCGAATATTTGCTGAGAAGACCGGCTTTTCTGGCGTACTCATCCATCTTGTCCATTCCGATCTCTGATGCGAGTTTTCCGAAGGCACAGTTGCATGATACTTCGAGTGCCTTTTTCAAATCGACCTGGCCGTGCGCGTTCATGCATCTAACGGTATCGACCTTAGCTTTGCCATACTGTTCGTAGCCCTTGCAGTAATAAGAAAAATTGTTGTCTGCGCCCAGCGTTTCCATGGCCGCCATGGCTGTTATGAGTTTGAATGTTGAGCCCGGTACATATCTGTTGCTGATGAATTTATTGATATATATCCCTGAGTCATCATTTTTGCTGACACTGGGCGGATCCTTCGGGTCATAGTTCGGTGTGCTGACCATGCAGACGACTTCGCCTGTCTTGTAGTTATATACTCCGATCGTACCGTTGCGGCCTTCCATCGCATTATTGGCAACACGGCAAAGATCTGCATCTATGGTCAGATAAAGTTTTCTGTCCTGATCATTGACGGTATAAGTCCCGTCAATGAAATCATAGCCCACCAGTTTATCAGCAAATGCGACTCCTGCGCCTGTTGAAATGTTGCCGACCTTGTCACCGGTCACGTGAACGGTCGAACGGCGTATTTCGTAGGAAGAGTTGAATTTTCTGCCATTTTTGGTGTTCTGAAGCAACACCTTTCCGTTGCGGTCGTATATGATCCCCTTGGCTATATACCCATTGTGATACAGATGCTGATTGGCCGGATAGCTGACCCAGGTGCCGCCCTCTTTGAAAAGCTTTGAAATATAGAAGCCGATGCCGCACATCAGGAGCAGTGCCAGAGCCAGACACAGTATGGCCCGTCTTTCTAATTTTTTCATAGGTCATCGTCCTCCAACTGTGAAAAATCTGTTATTTCAATATCACCTTTGCGCAGATTGCGGCTGCGTCTTGAAGCCGCCTGTGCATATTCGGTGTTGTCAAAATCATAATCGTCATCATAATCAAGAGATTGTTTCCCTGAACTTCTGCGCCTTGCTGCAGCGCGTCTCAGACGTTCTTCCCGATCCTCCTGATTTGTATAAGCGTCATGGGAGGCATTCATATCTGCCTGAACCAGATAATCCTCCATCAGCATCTCGTCATCTTCTTCTGACTCATCCCTGACAGCAATGCTGGCACCGAGGCGTGTATCGGCCGCCTTGAGGAATGACAGCAATCCCCAGCTGGCTATCATACTGGTGCCGCCGTTTGAAACGAACGGAAGAGTTACACCGGTAAACGGGAAGATGTCCACAGTACCCAGAACATTCAGCATCGTCTGGAATATCAGCAGTGATGTGGCTGAGCATGCCGCGATCGTATAGAATGTTGAACGGCCGGATTTTATCGAACGGACTGCGTATATGCCGAGAGTTATGATCGCAATAACCACGAGCACTGCGATGACCAGCCCCCATTCTTCCTGGATATAGCAAAATACCATGTCGGTATTTGAAGCAAATACGTTTTTCAGCCAGCCATTGCCCGCGCCGACGCCGGCCATTCCTCCGCTGGCACCCGCTGACAGTGCGCGTACCTGCTGATAGCCGCCCGCGTCCGGAAAATCCCAGACATGACCCCATGTGGCAAAACGTTTGGCTATGTGAGATATGAATCGGATAGCCAGCAGTCCTCCGACTGCGCAGACACCGAGGATGAGTATCAGTTTTGTAAATTCGCCGCTCCTGAGAAAAGAAATGATCAGGAATGTCACAAAGAATATCAGAGCCGTACCAAAGTCATTCATGACGGCAAGACAGCCCAGGCAGAATATCGAAAAGAGCATGAACATGGTCAGGTTCTTTTTTTCGAACAGTTCGTCGAGTGTGGCTGCGCCAATGAAAATGAAAGCGACCTTTACGACTTCAGAGGGCTGCATCAGATAACCGCCGATGCTGACCCAGTTGCTGGCGCCGTTCAGCGCGTGACCGGATACGACATTGAACAGCAGCAGTCCTGCGCTGAGTACCATCAGGACAGGACGGATCTTTACTCCTCTGTCGAGATTACGTATATAAAAACATAGTACAGTGTAAACAATGATCCCCAGTATTATCGCAATGAGCTGTTTGAACGTCGATTCTGGAGCCGAACTGGATACGACCGCAAGACTGAGCGTGCAAAGGAAGAATGCAATGGCTTCCATCTCAAAAGCTCTGTTGCTCATTATCCGAAGGAACGCACAGTATGCCCACATCACTATGGTCAGTATCGCAAATGATAACAGCACTGATATCGGCAGCTTTGCTCCTTCGGCTGCGATCAGCTGAATGCATGTGAGGAATTGAAATATAGTGATCGCAACTAACGGTGCCCATGGCATGAAGCTTCGTGAACTGTAGATCCTGCGTTTGAGATTTTCCTGTTTTTCCTGATAACTGGGCGGGACCAGTATGCATTCAGCGCCGCTCAGCGATATTGTATCTCCCATTTCAACAGGGGTCGACTGATAGACTGCATGCCCATTGATCTTCGAGCCGCCTTTGGAACCGAGATCATTGTACCGCCAGTTGCCGCGCTGATCACGTATCAGCGTGCCGTGATTTCGGGATACGGTCATCACGTCGATGACTATGTCGGAGCTGCGTGCCCGTCCCAGTACATTTTCCCAGTGTGTGATCGGACTGACAGCACCATCCGGCAGACGCAAATAAGCCCATATTTCAGATGGGTTTTTATGTCCTATGAGCGAGATGATCGATTTTATCAGAATGAACAGTGCCAGACCGACAAAGATCCATCTTGCCGCAGTCGTATAATAAGTAGCAAGTGTCGGGTTCGACCGAAACAGGGATGAAAGAGTTTCCATTATCGGCTGCCCGAATTTTTCAAGTGATTCCATGAAGGCATTATAACACAAAAAGCCAAATATAGTTGTAAAAACGTCCGTATCGTAAAGGCACATTAAAATATTCAGAAAACATGGCATACAGAATCGATACACAAAAAAACATAAGAATATTCAGAATTCTCTTGCAATGTATTTTTCTGTGTGGTAATGTATACATACAGAAAAGGCAAACGAAGAGCAAAGCTCTCGATTATATAGAAATAAGTAGATTTGCACAGGAGGTTCATCCGGAGGATGTAGTTCCGGAAATATGAGAAGAAAGGGAGGTGGAGCCACCAGGTGAATAGCATATCAGTACAAATATAGTACCGGCTGAAGAGTTCAGATCGCAACTCCTGTCGAGAAGACAGCGGGTATGGGTACAGCGGAAACTTCAAGGTACCGGAGCACGGAGCGGGAAGTGTGAAGTAAGAAACATCGTCAAAGCATCAGGTGCAGGATGAAATGATTTCCCCGGAGAGCAGGTAGCAGAAGATGGAAGCGTACGGAAGGCAGTGATCGAATAGAAACAGTCGGTATTATCATTTTTTTGTGTTTTTTGAATGTTGTCCGCCGGAAGATCGTGAAGCCGGATCTTAAGGAGAATCATTCTAAACGATAAGGAATAGCGCAAGCCCGGTGACAAATAGCAGCGAATTCAAAATAAAGATTGATTTTTAAGCACAAATGCAGTATACTACTCTACGCATTCCGGAGATACAGAGTGCAGATCAGAAGAATACTGTCAATAAAACATTTTTACTTATCAGATTACGGGGAGTGGCGCAGTTTGGTAGCGCACCTGACTGGGGGTCAGGTGGCCGCAGGTTCAAATCCTGTCTCTCCGACCATCAAAAAATC
>CADCRD010000093.1 GCA_902803725.1 uncultured Eubacteriales bacterium | reverse complement strand
GAGGATATGAAGAATTTCATTGGCGATGAACTGGAGGGCGAACTTCTGAGGATGACGGATCACTATTGCGACGATCTGTTTAAGTGTGAGCATGATATGCTCGTGTTTCCATATAGCAGGCTTGTATGTGATGTTGAAAGATTCAAAGACGATAAGGAGGAGCCGATGGCAGCGATCGGGATGGGATTTGCTTATACTCATGGTTCAAACCGTCAAAAGATAAGGGAGCTTACACGGGAAGATAAATTGGGAATCGAGGCATGCTATTATGATCAGCATCATAAAGAGCTTGAGTATATGGTGAATAGAAAACTCCTTGAGCATGATAAGTGTCTGATAATTGATGGGCATTCTTTTCCCGGAGTTCCGTTGCCGTATGAGAAGGATGACAGATCAGAGAGACCTGACATTTGTGTTGGAACAGATGACTATCATACAGATAAAGATCTTGCCGCTATTACAAGTGGATTCTTTGAGAAAAAAGGATACAATGTGGCGTTTAATGATCCCTTTTCAGGAAGCATCGTACCGATAAGATACTATCAGAAGGATCCGAGAGTGCAGTCAATAATGATAGAAGTAAACCGCAATCGTTATATCGATGCCGATGCCTGTAAAAAGTCAGGGTACGCAAAGATCAAATCTGATCTGGAGGATTATATTGATCAGATAGGTCAATGGTTTACAAAAAGCAATAAATGAGTATTACAGCGGATGTGGGATGTTCATGAGGATATGTTGCTGAGATCAGGTCGGTGAAAAAAGTGACATCAATTTGCAATTTTATAGTATAATATAACAACACAATATGCTAATTACAGATATATATTAGCTAGCAATGTTTGTTTAGACTTTCCAATTCATGCATCAAAAGGATAGCAAACTTGGATGAGGACGATTGACAGAATAATCGAACATATCTTACAAAACAGGGTCAGTTGTGCGCGGCGCAAAAAAATGCGGATCAGTCTGGCCTCTGTTGTGGTTTTTGTAATGACATATATCCTTGTTCTTCCGGCGCTCACCATAGATGATTCTACGGTGCAGGATATGCCGGGTATCGATGCCGGTCAGAAGACGGAACAAAGTGCGTCGGATACTGATGCGATGGATGAACAGTCAGAGAATAAGAACGGTGATACCGGCAATGAGATCGAAAAGAGTGCAATGTCAGCGAGTCCGCCGGCAAACAGTCCGGAAAAAGGTCAGACATCCGGGAAGGATAGAAAATCCGATAACAGTTCGCTGAAAGATCTCGTGAACGAAGACGGCAAGTTAAACAAAGCAGGAAAAGAAGAAAAGATGCTGCAGAAAAAGACGCAGCTGACATACAAAGGCGATGGCTACAGGATCATAGCTGAATGCAGCAAGGAAACGAAACTTCCGGCTGATGTAAATCTCAAAATCAAGGAGATAAGAGCGGACAGCAACAAAGCAGACGAAAAAGCAGAAAGTGCTGCTTACTCAGAAAGATCTCTGGGCATAGTCAGGGAAAATGACGGGAAAGACAAAGATGGATACAACAGAGGAGTCCGTCTCTTTGACATCTCATTCGTTTCAGGCAGCATCGGCGGATCCGGTGAGGACAGCGCGAAAGACGAGATCGATCCCGCAGTACCTGTTGAAATAAGGATAGAGTTCGATAATGATAACATGATCAGGAATGCAGGCAGAGTCCGTGCTGTCAGCATGGATGATGGACCTGCTGAAAACGGTGCTATAGCCGTGGCTGCGGCGGAAGGAAGATCTTTCGATTCGAAATCGATCAGTGCCGAGCTTCTCGATACGAAAACTGCAGCGCCTGATAGCGATAAAGATACTGTTTCGGATGTTTCGTTCAAAGCTGAAAAGAGCAGGATATACGGCACTGTCTTTGAGCAGAAAAAAGAACAAAAGAAAGCTTCAAAGGATGAAGGATCCGGCAACATAGAGGGGATTCAGGACAAAGGCGATGCTGCAAACAATGCTGATGAAGACGGGACAGATCAGATAAGGAAGACGGTCATCAGCGCAGGTGGGACAGCATACGAGGTCACCGTCACATACGGCGAGGATGCCGGAGTGCCGGAGGGCTCGGGACTTGATGTATCCGAGATAACGAAGACTCAGAAGGGCTATAGCGAATATGTACTTAAGTCGGAAGCTGCCTTGGGTATAGACGCAGGAACTGCTTCGTATGTCAGACTTTTCGACATCAGGATCGTGGATCCCGAGGGTAAAAAAGCAGATATCGCAGCACCTGTGGATGTAAAGATAGAGCTTGCTGACAAAAAGAGCAGCAGCGTCAGCGAAGACACAGCAAAGGTGGTGCACTTTGCTGACAGCAAGAGCAACCCCGAAGTAGTCGCAGGTCTTGAAACAGAAACAAAAGATAAGGCGGTGACGATCTCATTCGAAACGGAGGGATTTTCTGTCTATGCGATAGTCGATGCGCCGGAACCGGAAGAGCATGTCATAAAGACGGTTTCCGGTCTGGATGAGCTGGCATCGGCTGCCTCGGATCCTGCAGGTGAAGAAGGAGAGGAAATGTATTTTTCGCTTACCAGAGCACAAGCGGAAACAGAATACTATTTCAAAAACAGTCTGAAGAGCGGAGGATGCTTTGAAGTTGTGAAGGACACCCCTCTGGCAGCTGACACATGGTATCTTGAAAAGGCAGGAAATAACGAATACCGCATTTACACATACGTGGATGGCTCGAAGATGTATGTGAAACATAGTACTGCGCAGAATGCGAACGGCCTGGATCTCGTTTCCAATGGAGGCAGCATCTTCGAAGTCAGCGCCGATAACGGAAGATTCCTGTTCAAACTCAAAGGTCAGGACAAGTGGCTGCAGTACTCGAACGGCGGCGGTGGTATCAGACTTTACAATGAGAATACAAATGTGGGGAACACCCGCGTCCTTATAACATACGCGTCTTCATTCAAGATGAGAAAGGATCCGTATGAGCTGGATGGTTTGTCGTTTGGCATCGCCTTCCATGATGACAGGGCGACTTCTGCGGCTCTCACAGATGAGGAAAAGACGGTCTCAGGATCGGCGCGGCTGAAAGGGCAGGATATGCTGATGAGGCCGGATGTTATCGACAACAGCGGCATACTGCTGGTAGCAAAAGGAGCAGACATAACTGAGTGGACTTTTGAATCTGTTGAAGAGGATAAATACTACATTACGACAACTGTAGACGGACAGAAAAAGTATCTGTCAATCGACAGGGCGAACGTCAGGCTGACCGATGATCCTGATCCTGTGAAGTCTCTGATCAAGGCTGTTCCGGGAACGGGAGCTTACTCAGGCAAATACAATTTCATGGTAAACGGATACGCACTGGAGTTTTCGGGTAAATCATCGGATGGTTTTCGGGGTTCCTCATCCGGCAGCAGCAACACATGGCTCAATCTCGTAAAGAAAACGGACCTGGGGGATGATGATTTCAATCTTTACAATGCGAAGAAGGTCAGTGTTTCAGATGAGAACAATGTTTATGACAAGGTGGTGGAAGGTGAGCGCAAACAGTCTCAGGTCATTATCTACACACGTGTCTGGAACGATACGAAAAAGAGATATGAATTTTTCGCAGTGGACTATAACGGGACCCTTATCCCGTGTTATGACACTGGCGACAAAATAGAGTGGATAGGCAGCACGGTCAATACCGCGCTTTGGGAATTCACGGAGTATCACAACAGCGACGGTACGCCGAACTATTACTACGAGCTGCAGAACGTACAACACGGCAACTATATCGCTCCGCAGGTCAGCGACGGGCAGGTGATGTCGCGCGAGAAGATCGGAATAAACCTTTTTGGACGCAAGAACGGAGAGGCTTTCACGAAGATAATTGCATGGGACGATGATCATTACTCCTATGCAGGTCTCAAGACAGAGAACGGAAAGGTAGTGTCATGTCCGATATCCGAAGCGGAGGACTTCTATTTCGCTGTTATAGATCCGGTGGAAGAACCTCAGACGGACAAGCTGTCAACAGTAAATACCTTGCAGAATGATCAGCATGGTATCACGATGAAGATGATGGACTTCAACGAAGTACTGAGCAGCATAAACAGAGCTAAGGCGCAGTACGATTACTTTGGAAAGGACGGAGGCAAGGGGATGCTGTCGACCGATCTGAAGGACGACGGATATCCGGCAGGGACATCGCTGACCAGCAGTGAAGGCGTCTCTTTTGGGACACTCTTCAACGATTTAAAGCCGGTCGATCACCTGTTCCTTGAGAGCATCTACAATGAGAGCGGTTATTACGAGTACGACAGTACTCAGAACTTTGCGCACCTGAACGCCAACGGCAATTTCACGGTCTATGACCAGATCGCCGGTATGTCGGGTGGCGATGAATACAAGGATACGAGGACGCATGGTCAGTTCATGCCGTATAATAACGTCATCGAAGGTGATTTCCTTAAAGATAAGAATGGCAAAATCATCACGAACCAGACAGATGTACTGGGAAAGGAACTGTCTGATACCGATCCGAGAAAAGGTGAGAAACTGTATAATCTAGGAAGCATAAAGACTGTCGACTATTTCTTCGGCATGGAGATGGAGGCCGGATTCACGCAGACGGCGAGCGGTCTGGATGCATGGGGACACGACATCATATTCGAGTTCTCAGGAGATGATGATTTCTGGCTCTATGTCGATAATGAGCTCGTGCTCGATCTGGGCGGAGTCCACAGGGCACAGGTCGGAAGCATAAACTTCAGGACCGGTGTAGTGACATTCTCACAGAACGATACTGTCATTTCCACGACGACACTGTATGATGTTTTCAAAAAGAATTACCAGGCCAGAGGCATGTCAAACGAGCAGATCCAGCAGAAGCTCGGAGAGAAATTCCATCAGAATGAAGACGGACAATATGTGTTCACCGACTATTCGAACCATAAGATGAAGATGCTCTATATGGAGCGCGGTGCCGGTTCGTCGAACCTACATATGAGATTCAATCTGGCAGCTGTCAAGCCGGGCACATTTGTGCTGAGCAAAAAACTCTCAGGCACAGATGATCCGACAAACGATCTGATCGAGTTCCCGTACCAGATCTACTATACGCTCAAGGACGAGGGCGGCACCGTCTGGCATCATCGTCTGGGTGAGAACGAGGGCGAGGCTGACAAAGTCAAATACAAGGGAAGAGAAACCAAAGTCAAGTATAAAGAATCATTCACGCCTGCGGGCGGAAGCGAAGCTTACAGCAATGTATTTTTCCTGAAGCCTGGCGAGTCTGCCGAAGTCGAGATGCCTGAAGGAGTGGATAAATACAAGGTCGTTGAGTGCGGTGTAAATCCGGATGTCTATGACAATGTAAAAGCAAATGATGAAGAATGCGAATCAGCTGAAACTTTGAACTATGTTGGTGATACAGCGAGACGCAACTATTCGACGGATGAAGATACTCTTGGAGACAGGCCACAGGTCGATTTTGACAACCATGTAAGAGAAGGGGCGATGAGGTCTCTGAATATAACGAAGAAGCTGTATGATTCGGACGGGCAGACGATCCTCAACTCTGATCAGGATCCGACACCTTTCAAGTTCAGGGTCTATCTCGGTAATGAAAACGCGGATCCGGACAGTCTTCCGCTGGCGAATCTCTATCACTACTATGTCAAGGATGGTGAAGGTAATTACTGTAAATATGTAGAAGGCACGGGCTTTGTCTCGCTAGGCAAGACTGAATTCTCCGATCTTACGGAAGCGGATAAAGCAGTTGCGAGGTTCACTTCATCGATGACCGGTACGATATCGAAGATCCCGGCAGATCACACTGTGGAGCTGCGGGGACTGATCGCGGGGACGATGTTCAAAGTCGAGGAAAGAGATGAGGAAATCCCAAAAGGATATACTCTTCGCCTCAGGGACGGTTACACCAGGATAGATGAAGGAAAAGAGGGATCAGGTGAACATGGAACGATCCCGATCTCGGGAACGGTCAGAGCCGGCTATGACCCGCACATACAGGTCAGAAATCAGAAGGGATGGGGACTGACGATAGATAAGAACTGGACGGACTCAGATTTTATGGAGAGCCACGATCCTATCTATTTCGCTGTGTTCGTGAAGAAGGGCAGCGGCAGCAAAGACAGATATGAGATGCTTCCGGGAACGTTGAGACAGATGAGGTCGCCAAACAAATCGCTCTACTATTTCTTCGGCAATCTCCAGAGTGGTACACCGTTCGAGGATTATACTGTTTTCGAAGTCAATGTAAATGGTGATATCAATGTCGACGCAGACGGATTTGTAACTGCGGCGGACGGCAGCGACATAGTCGATGTGAGCGGTCAGGGATCTGGCGGAGGCAGCGGATCCGGCACTGTTACTGTAGAACGTATAGAAGAGGGCGATACTCTCTCAGTCGGCGGCACACCTGTAGGCGGCAGCCACAGTCCTTCATTCGACTACAAAGTCAGCTATAAAAAGGGCGAGCAGACGACGCAAAATGAGAATGTCCGTACGGACGAGGTAACGAATTCCAGGCCGGGCATCGAATTCATAAAGACGGATATGGGATCCGGGCAGCAGGCGACTCAGCTTTCGGGTGCTGTATTCACGCTTAAAGACAGCGAAGGCCATGATGTTGCAGCTGAGGAATACACATCAGGGACGAATGGTCTCATAACTATAGCTTATCTTGAGGCAGGCACATATACTCTTACGGAGAAGGAGGCGCCGGAAGGATACATGACGCTCACTGCTCCGATCACGTTTACGTTAGGAGAAGATGGAAATGTAACGGCAGAAGGACCGGAAGGTATGTATGAAGTTGTGAAAAATACAGGCTCAGGCTCGGGCGGCTCGATGGTGGCTACCATAATAGTGAAAGACAGGCCATCTGCGCTTCAGGTCAGAAAAACGGACGAGGAGAGCCCCGGCACTGTGATGCTGAAGGGCGCGCATTTTGCGGTTTACAGACAGGTGAAGGATATAAACGGCAACAAAGTCAAGGCCAGCTTGCCGATCGAAGGATATGAGGATGTTGTCTCAGATGAAAACGGCATCCTTCCGGATGTCACGATGAAACTTGGAGCGGGCACGTTCTATCTGACAGAGACGAGTGCGCCGACAGGTTATGAACTGCTGGGTAAAGATCTGATCTTCACGATCAAAAATAATGGAACAGTCAAGATAGAAAGTGAAGGTCATTCAGGCTGGCTGACTGAGGATACCGATGCTTCGACGGGAATGAGATCGTACATGATCACCATCCCGGATGAGAAATTGAAGGCAAGAGTGTCTGTATGGAAGACAAATGAGGATCATGATACGATCAAGGGAGGTGCCGGTTTTGCGCTGTACAAGGCATCGGATTATAATGATGACGCCGGAGCACCGAAAGAAGGTGCAGTTCCTGTGAGCAGCGGGATCACTGGAACGAACGGCATCCTATATCTCGGAAAACTGAATAAGGGAGAGTACAGGCTCGTTGAGACAAAAGCTCCTGCCGGTTACAATATCGAAGGTTCGCCCATACCGATAATCATTTCGGAAGGAACAGGTCCTGACAGTGTATCGGCGATGCAGAGCGGCAGTCCGTGCGAGATCACAAAGAAAGGCGACCAGTACTGGGTGGCAGGACAAAACGATAAAACACTGCAGATCAGAGTCTGGAACAATCCTGGAGCTGAGCTCCCTTCCACGGGAGGAACGGGAACGACATGGATGTATCTCGTCGGCGTTATACTCACCCTGACAGCCGGAGCTGTGCTGCTGACGAGAAGAAGAGCGGCATCTTATTAAAAAATGTAAAAAAACATCAGGAAATTGGCATTTTCTTCACTGTAAGGTATGATATGTTATACAAATCATACATAAAAAGGAGCGATGATATGGCAATACCTGAAGGAAAACATGCATGGACTGCTACAGTCGGAGAGAAGGGACAGATCGTGATCCCCAAACAGGCAAGAGATCTTTTTGACATAAAGCCGGGAGACACATTGCTGCTTCTCGGTGATGAAAAAAGAGGAATCGCAATTCCAAATAAAGGAGCTTTTGCGGAATTGTTTTACTCAGCTTTTGAAGAAGAGAAAGGTGGGGAGCACAAATGAGGATTGCTTGGTTTTGCATCCCTGCGCACGGACATACCAATCCGACGCTCGGACTCGTTAAGGCCCTTACCGAAGCAGGGCATAAGATCTGGTATTTCTCATTTGAAGAATTCAGAGATAAAATCGAAGGAGCCGGTGCAACATTCATCGGCTGCGACGGATATGATTTTGATATGGAGGATAAAGATAATGCGGATCGCGTAGGCAAGGATAAAGTATTTGCGACCGAACTGCTTGTCTCATCTACTCTTGCTCTTGATGAGATGACTGCACGCGTTATCGGTGAGATCAAGCCTGACATAGTGGTATCCGACTCTGTTGCTTTTTGGGGCAAACTTGCAGCTATGAAGCACGATCTGCCGTATGTCTCTTCGACCACGACATTTGCTTTTAACAAGTATTCAGCGAAGTATATGCAGAAGAGCGTCTGGGACATCGCCAGGATGATGATGGCAATGCCACGTATAAACAAGCAGCTGAAGCGTCTGCGCGAAAAAGGGTATCCTGTAAAAAGTCTGCTGGATATAGTTCAGAATGACAATGATACAAATACCATTGTGTATACATCCAAATACTTTCAGCCATGCTCAGACACGTTCTCTGAAAAATACCGTTTCATCGGACCGTCCATCCGGCCGATCACAAGACAGGTGGAAAAGACTTCAGATAAGACTATTTATATTTCGATGGGAACTGTGAATCAGAATCGTGAATTTTACCGCAACTGCATCAGTGCACTCGCACCGACAGGCTGGCAGGTGATCATTTCTATGGGAACAAATACCGATCATTTCGAAGACATTCCGGAAAACATACAGGTATATGAATCGGTTGATCAAATGGCGGTATTGTCGATTGCTGATGCATTCATCACTCACTGCGGCATGAATTCTGTTTCTGAAGGTCTGTACTTTGGCGTGCCACTTGTGCTTTTCCCTCAGACACCGGAGCAGGATGCTGTAGCCAAAAGAACCGAAGAACTCAGTGCGGGTGTCAGACTGAAATCTATATCTGAAGAAGACATACTTGATGCATTGAAGAGGATCATAAAAGATCCGCAGTATAAAGCCGGAGCAGAGCGAGTATCCGAAAGCTTCAAAGAGTGCAGAGGGACTGCCGAGGCAAAAGAATTCCTGGAGCAGATTGCAGTTCGAGGTGAATAAGACAGAATGGATCATATCATGGATTGTAACGGGCGCTCGGACAGGCAGATAGTAGCGCCGATATATTATTGTTTTTGAAGTACGTTTGACAAGGCTGATACAGACAGAGAGAAGGTAAGCAAATGCCGGTAAATTCATTCGATAATTATCCCATGAGCTGGAGACCGCAGCTGAAAAAGGACAAAGGATCAATACATAAAGAACTGACGGATCTTTTGCGTAAGGATATAAACGAAGGTGTACTGCTGCCGGGAACAAAGCTTCCGCCGCAAAGGGAACTTGCGGATTTTCTGGACATAAATGTCAGCACGGTGTCAAGAGCTTTTAAAGAATGCGAGCAGGAGGGACTGTTGAGCAGCGCTGTCGGGAGTGGTACATTTGTTGCTTATAGTGCCATAAGCGCAGAAGCGATGTTACCTCACTCAGGGAAAAGCGGGACTATTGAGATGGGATCTCTTTCGCCTGTAAACCTCAGCACGAATATTCTTAAAAAAGTGCTTGACGAATTAGTGAATTCGACGGAGCTTGACCATCTGTTTGAGTATCATTTTCCGAGAAAAAATTCATGGCATAATGAGGCCGGCGCAAGGCTGATAG
>CADCRD010000092.1 GCA_902803725.1 uncultured Eubacteriales bacterium | reverse complement strand
CACAGCGTCCTGCGCGAGATCCGCGTCCTTCAGATAGAGGGCGCACATTCTCAATAGGCTGCTGCCGTACTGTTCCATCAGCCGCTCTATGACTGAACGGCTGCTTTCCTGAATTTCCTGAGGCACAGTACCAACTCCTTTCACCTATTAGACGGAGCAGAATCACAAAGTTGCATTTTTTTGCAGATATTTTATACGGAATGCATTATACCCAACGAAGCGGGATTATTTAAGCTTCCAAAGAATTGAGAGAAATCTGATTTGTTTGAAAAACAATCGAAATACATAAAACGGATGTCACAAAATGACCTGCTTGTGCATTTAAATATGTGTAAGGTTCAAACAAAGACCATACTCAGCTTTATGCTGTTAGATGGAATATACAAAGAAAGGAGAATGCACCGATGAGTATTCGGATTCGCAGCCCCGGCATGAAAAAAGTTCCCGCAAAACAATGCCAGCGAAGCATCCACCGCAAATGCGGTGACCGTTCTGTGGGAACAAAACTAGTATACAACACCTGAAAACAATATTCAATTAAGAACAATTATTTGGAGGTTTACTATGAAAAAGGTATTTGCAATTCTGCTTGTTCTTGCTTTGATTCTGTCTTCTTTTGCGTTTGCTGCTGATAGTTGGGATTTTTCGCTGGCAAAAAAATCTGGTGGTTATACTGGAACAAAACTGAAGCAGACGGGGGATGGCGTTAATGGTTCATTCAAAACCAGCGGTGGTGGCACACACAGCATGTATTATCAGATCCGAAAGCATACTGGATGGGAAGCAAGTAACTATCTGAATACGAAGGCGGCAGGAACTTTCTCTCTGTCTTACATGAAAGATGGTTATGGCAATTCCCGCGGGCAGGAGAATGTTAAATACAAGCTTCGCGTGGCACATCGGAGTCAGTGCACTTGTAAAAACGGCACAGCAAGTCTTACGATTTCAAATCTTAACCCCTAAAAGGATTGCTATATGATTGCGATAGAGCAAATCATAGTGTAGTCCGCCCTGAGGGAATGGATTTATTCCATTCCCTCGGGTGGTTTCTGATAAGGAGATACCATTATGAAGAAAGTAGTAATCATCCTCATTCTTGCTTTGATGTGTTTTACTTGCGCTTTGGCGGATAACAGCATTTGGGTAGAAGAAACCTGGGGGCAGATTGACAGGGAACTGAATTGTGACGGGCTTCCGCTTTTTATACATGCAAAGGTGCTGGAAGTGCCGGAAGGGACCGAAGTATGCGAGTATCTTCTGGAAAAACTGAGCAGAGAAGCAGTGATCGAAAAGGCAAAGCAGATAAACTGGGATGCTTTGGACTTTGATACAAGCTCCGGTGAATGGCGAAAGCCAACAAAATCTGATCCGGCATATTCATTTATATCGAAATCTTTACCGGTTTCTGTGTGTAATCTTTATCTCTATTGCAATATGGACCTATATAATTTGGATCATTCATATATGTATGATGATTGTGATCCGGGACAAAACGAGGTTCCTACAGATCAGATTGGGATAAATGGCGTCAGCAGGGAAGAGATAATGCAGGATGCTGAAACAGTTGCAACTGAGTGCGGCTTTCAGCTTGGGAATGTACTTGAGGTGAATAAATGCGATGATCCTGAAACGATTTCTGAAAGAATACGTTCATATACCAAACGAATGGGATGGGATGAGTCGTATTATCCTAAAGAAGCAGCGGATTATGCTTTTATTGATCTGACATTTCCTGTGTATTATAACGGTTTGCGCCTGTTTTCCGGCCGCTGGACAAGCCTGGATAATAACCTGGAAGTACCAAATATGAATATGAGGATGATTGTTACACCTGGATACGGGATTTCAGAAGTGGAAAGCATGCTGTTTGCGGGCAGCCAGTTGAAGGCAATCACTGAGTCTAAATCAGCGATGAATGTTGATGAGGCAATTCATTGTATTGAAGAGAAGTATACGAACATGTTTTTTCCGGGTGTGAAAAGTGTGACGGTTCAGTCTATGGCTCTGGAATATGTGACAATTACAGGAGACTGGGCTTCAGAAAAACCGTACACGCTTTATCCGGCATGGGTGGCTCGGATCAGTATAGAATATGAGGAATATGATAATCCTTATATGTTTTATGAGGCATATGACGCGGTGACCGGCAAACCGCTGTTCTGATATGGGAGGTGACTTAATTGCACTATTTGAAAGCTGAGCTTTCCAGAGGACTGCGGGCGCCGAAGTTCCTTTTAGCAATTTTCGTCTGTTTGGGCGTTTATATACTCGGAGAAGGCTATCAAGGCTGGGTTAACATTATCCTGTATCCCAACACCACCTGGATTCATGAACATAACGGATTCATGATGGAATTCAATCCTTTCCGTTCCCTTCTGCCGTTCCCTGCGGTTCTTGCTGCCGGAAGCATGCTGGCAGAGGATTGGGAACATCACAGCCTGTATTTCCAGTCTACACGCTGCAGTTTCAATACTTACTGTAATGTCAAGTTTTTTACACCGTGTATTATCGGGGGTGTTGTCCTGACAATCGGGGTGATTTGCTATCTTGGGATAATGGCTGTCTCTGTTCCGGCTTATGGTGAGGGCACTTATTATGAATCATTCATGGAGCCGGTTATCCTGAACCATCAGTGGGGACTATATTTCGTTTATTTTGCAAGCCTGCAGTTTTTTCTAGGCGCAGTTTGCGCAGGGATGGGTTGTATTGTTGCGACGCTGACTATCAGGCGTGGAATGATCTATCTGTTTCCTATGTTGTTTTTTGCAATGCTGGAGATAGCAACCCAAATTACCATTGTTGGGCTGAGCGGGGCACAGTCTTCCATTGTATTCAATCTGGAAACGGATTCTCCAGGGCTTGTTTATTGTGTGATTGCAGTTATTCTTCTTGCTTTTATTCTGGTGTCCTATATTCTTTTCCGGATTCTGTTCAGGAAGCGGGTGATCGAATGGCAGTGAGGCGTGCTTTGTATTTATGCTGGGTTCATCTGAAGGAGCTTTTTCGGACACCGCTTTTTTATGCATATCTGTGCCTGTTTTTTGTGTATTATCATCAGCTGAATAATCCAATGGTCCTTTTCCAGAAGGAGGCGGGGTTACGAATCAACGCTTGGGGATATACTGCCGCTGTATTTTCAACACCGCTTTCCACGATTGTATTTGGCATGGGTATTATTATGATTTTTTCGGATCTGCCGCTCTTCCGCGGAAACGCTTTGTTTGAATCCACACGCTGTTCCCGTAATGTATGGGTTTCGGGAAGACTTCTGTATGTTATAGGTGTGAGCGTTTTCTATACATTTGTTATGTTCCTGTTATGTTTGTTTACTAGCAGGGGAGAATTGAATGATACGGAGAAATGGGGAAAGATTCTGAATACGATAGCGAATGGTTATCATTTTGAAGAAATAGATGATCTCCTGGAACTATCGATTACCCTGACAGGGAAATATACTCCGATTCAGGCGTTCGGCTTATCATTTTTGATGTGCGTGCTTTGCGCTATATGTCTTGGGTTTTGTGTCCTTCTGTTGTCCATGAGCTTTGGGCGGACCATAGCTTTGCTGGTGGGATGTATCTTTTCAGTGCTTGATTTCGTGATTTCCTGGAAACTGCCCTACGCAGCATACCATGGGTCTCCGCTTTCCCTTACAAGACTGAGTGTTATATGCAATCCGGATATGCCATATTATCCAACAAAGTCTTACGCGCTGACAGCACTGGTTGTTGCATGTATTTTGCTTTCGTTGATATGTATAGCGGTGTCGCATATGAATAAACGTTTTGCAGATAAGATTCTGCAGAATCAGTTTTAAAGGGAGGGAACAGGGATGTATACAATTGAAGCTGAAAATGTCAGTAAGAAATTTGGCGAACAAACCGTCCTGAATAGTATTTCATTCCGGATGGAGACCGGGAAGATTTATGGATTGGTTGGTGATAACGGTTCAGGCAAATCGGTTCTGCTAAAGTGCCTGTGCGGCATTCTTCCGTGTGACAGCGGCAGCATAAAGATCGCTGGGAAGTATATCAAGCCGGGGGCAGGGAATCTTCCGAAACTTGGAATTGTTATTGAGCATCCCGGATTTCTTGATTCAATGTCCGGATGGCACAACCTCAAATATCTTGCCGGTATCCGGGGTATTATTACTGATGAACAGATCAGGAAATCGCTGGAATGTGTTGGGTTATCTGGTCAGGAAAAGAAAAAGGTTAAGAAATACTCGCTGGGTATGCGACAGAGACTTGCTATTGCCCAGGCCATTATGGAAGATCCGGATGTATATATCATGGATGAGCCGTTCAATGGTTTGGATAAACACGCTGTGGCGGATATGCGGGTTCTTTTCAATTCTTTGCGCGAAAAGGGAAAGACGTTGCTTCTTGTCAGTCACTATGCCACTGATATAGAAAATCTATGCGATGGAGTATATGAGATCTCCGGAGGCATGATGAATAAAAAGGAGGAAACTTTATGAAACTGAAAAGGATTGTTGCGTTGGTTCTTGTTCTGGTGATGGTGCTGTCTGTAGCTGCAGCTTCTGCTATGAGATTATTTGCTCCAAAGAAAAACAGCATAGATGTTTCGCTGTATTCAAGCAATGGTAAAATATATGCTTCCTGTATAGGTACTGTTGACAGTGGATGCAGTGGATCTGTCAGGGTATATCTTCAGAAGAAAACAAACGGGAAATGGAAAACAGTGGGTATAGGAAAAGGTACAGATTATGCAAAAACATATGTAAATGCTCAGGCAGGAACATATCGAGCATATGCCACATTGAAAATAACAGGTGCAACTACAGATGATCTTACTTCCGAGTTTAAAACTTTGGAGTATAATTAATATACACAATTTAAAAAGATTGTAATATGTGTAAATTGTACGCACTTATTTTTGACTTTTTAAAACATGGACGGTATAATCGCTTCATGCAGAGGTCCTATGACGATCTGGTAAAAAAATATCGGATTAGCAAGGAGAAAAAAAGTACGATGATTATACCGGTCATTATCCAAATGATAGAAGATCCTGCGGATCAGGATTGGATGGCGGATTTATTTACAAAGTACTATAAACTGATGATCTCTACTGCCGCCTTTTATCTGGATGATCATCAGGATGTTGAAGAAATAGTCAATGACAGCTTGCTGTCTCTGTATGAAAAAATAGATCGTATCCGATCCCTTGAACCCAAAGCTCTTACATCCTATATTGTCATTACAGTGCGCAATACTTCCTTCAGTTATCTGAGGAGGAGAAAGCAAATTAATAAGCATTTTAAATATCTTTCCGAGTCCGGTAAAGAAAACATATCCGCAACAGATGATGTTGAGAGACTGGTTGAAGCCCGGGATCAGCTGGAAATCGTACACGGGATTATCAACACTTTATCTGAAAATGAGCAAGCAGCGATTCGCCTGAGATTTGAAATGGGACTGGACTGTAAAGAGATAGCGGAAATACTGGAAGTTTCCCCGGATGCAGTCAGGCAAACGATTCTCAGGGCAAGAAATCATATTCAGAAAGCACTTCACAGAGGGGAGGTGCGGGCATGAATAGACAGGAGGATGTATCATACGAATTTGAAGATGAATATATCGATGATCTGATTCGTCTGGTATACAAACAGGAAAGACTTCGCGAAACCCGGGACATTATAGAAAAGAGCGAGAAACCGTTAACTCCTGAGCAGGAAGAAATTGCCGCCAGACTTCGTGAACGGATACCGGCGGAATTAAAAGCAGCTGATCGTCAAAAAACCAAAGAGAAAAGAAAGTCAAAGATACTTCGGATTCTACCGAAGATCATGGAAATTGCTGCCTGCCTGATCCTTGTCGCGGCTATTGGTACAACCATAGCAATTGCCAAAGATGAATCTTTCAGATCAGCGGTTATGCAGCTCCTGATCCAGATAGATCAGGATGAAGGCGTGGCAAACATACGGTTTGAGGAAAATGACAGAGAAGCATTTGATGTTCCTGCTGACTGGCTTGGCGAATACTATCCTTCCAGAATTCCTGCCGGATTTACAGTGACTGAGATGTCTCAATATGAGGAGTTTCCCAGGGTGGTTTATTCTTCCCGGGATGGCGAAGAAAGACGTTTCAATGAAAACTCCTACAATACAATATCGACACAGGGAATTGAGGAGGCAGATGTAAGCCAGATTACAATCCATGACCGACTGGCACTTATGGTGGTTGATGATACTCCCGGCGACTCGTACTGTAGAATAACATGGTCGAACGATGAGAAATGGTTTGTGATGAGTACAATTAATATGACCAAAGAAGAGACCGTTGAACTGGCAGAGAGTGTACGCAAGATCATACCCAAAGACGAAAAAGGTAAGTAATTAAGGAAAAAAGAAACCGGATACCGCACAACTGCGGTATCCGGTTTATCTATGCAGGAGATACTTGGATTATACAATAACGATCTCACCGTTGGTGTCCAGGTCGACGGTCAGTTCTGTGCCGGGAGCCACGTCGGCAGCGATGACCTTGCGGGCAATGAGGGTTTCCACCTTGCTCTGCAGGTAACGCTTGAGGGGACGGGCGCCGATGACGGGATCGAAGCCCCGGTCGATGACGGCATTCAGGGCCGCGTCGGTCAGGGTGACCTTCAGCTGCTTGTCCTCCAGGCGGCGGTT
>CADCRD010000091.1 GCA_902803725.1 uncultured Eubacteriales bacterium | reverse complement strand
TGAAGACGTCGGAGACCGAAGGATGAGGACTGTGACAGAGATAAAGAACCGTCTGCTGGATTGTGGCGCTTTGGGAGCAGTGATGACTGGAACAGGCTCGGCAGTGTTTGGGATTTTTAATGATGAAAAAACTGCTGCAGATACGGCTGCTGCCTTGAAAAAAGAATACAGGCTGGCTATCACAGCGGAAAACGTTCCCGAGCTGATCAGCTGATACAGGAAAAATGAAAAGAGACGCGAAGAAAAGCAGAAAACAGTATCTGAATGATTTCTCGCCTGCTCTGAACGGGGACTATGTCTATACAGGTGTGTATTACCGTCCGGAAATGGAAGATGCTGATTTTTCTAAGTGCAGGATCAGGTTCATCATCGCAGAGATCATCTCAGTGATATTTGTATTTGTCGCAGGCCTGCTGCCTGCTGCCGGCAGCACGGACTGTTTTTATGTGATACTGCCGTTTCTTGCGACGATCATATGCTGTTTTGTTAAAGCTGGAAAAGCAGCAAGACTCTTTCTATCCGGATCACGTGTAAGAGATTATGTGTATTTGAAAACAGTTCCTGTACTGCCGGGATGGATAATTGCGGGAGCGGTTTCAGCTGCGGCGACGCTTCTTGCGGAAGCGGTTTTTCTGCTTATAAATGGGGTTGAAAGTCGCGAGCTTTATACAGTTTTATACATTTGCTTAATTGTGTCAACAATGATAGCAGATCTGGCAGCGATGAAGTATTTCCGCAGAATAAGCTGGACTGAAGATGTTCCGGAGTAATCAGTATGCCATGAAATTAACGTAGAGAAATGTTGACAGGTAAGTCGTTAAGGGATAAAATCAAATAGTTATTTAGTGCAGTAAATTCCCTCTTCTGGCATATGGAATATGCCTGCTTTAGTTTGGATCCGATGATAATCGGCTTCAATATATTTTAAATTTCAGGAGGAAAAGATGAAAAAAATCTTAGCAATGCTCCTTGCGCTTGCAATGGTATTTGCTCTGGCTGCCTGCGGAGAGACCGCTCCCGCTCCCGCCCAGTCTGATACCGCTGCACCTGCAGCCTCGAATGATGCTCCGGCACAGGAACCGGCTGCAAATGACACTCCGCTGGTTGTAGGATATGATGCCTTCAACAGCAAATTCTCTCCGTTCTTTTCTGAGACAGCCTATGATCAGGATGTCTGGACGATGACCCAGCTTTCACTGCTTGGCAATGACCGTACAGGCGGAATGATTCTGAAAGGTATTGAGGGAGAGACCATTGAGTATAACGGTACTCCCTATACTTATTATGGACCTGCTGATGTTACCATAACTGAAAATGATGACGGCACTGTTTTTTATGATTTCGTCATGCGTGATGACCTCGTCTTCTCGGACGGAGAGCCTGTGACCATTGACGACGTTATTTTCAGCTTGTATGTACTGGCTGACCCGACCTATGACGGCTCTAGTTCTCTCTTTTCTGTACCCATCGAGGGTATGGAAGCATACCGTAGCGGTATGGACAGCCTTGCCAATCTCATTGTTGCTGCTGGCCGTGACGGATACGTAGAGAATGAGTTTTATACCGAAGAGCAGTACAATGCCTTCTGGGAGGATGTTGCTCAGGCTGGTGCCGCCTTTGCCCAGGAGATCGCTGATTACTGTGTTGCATACGGCGCGACCAACGTATCTGAAGGTGCTGCGCTCTGGGGATTCGACGGTCTTCCCGCGGATGCCACTGCCGCTGACTTCTTCGATATGATGTATGAAGCCTATGAGGGCGACCTCAATAATCTCTCCAGCACGGAATCTGCCGGTTCCTCCCTGTGGTCTCTCATGGAGAACTATGATGCCTATACCGTCGGCGTACAGACCGGTGAATCCGCTCCCAGCATCACCGGTATCCAGAAGACCGGCGATTACAGCATGCGTGTTGTTCTTACGGAAGTTGATGCGACTGCAATCTATCAGTTTGCTGTTGCCATTGCTCCTCTGCACTATTACGGGGATGTATCTCTATATGATTATGACAATAACATGTTCGGTTTCAACAAGGGCGATCTGAGTATTGTTCGTGACAAGACTACTCAGCCTGTAGGCGCAGGACCTTACAAATTCATTAAGTTTGAAAACGGTGTTGTTAACTTTGAAGCTAATGAACTTTATTACAAGGGCGCACCTAAAACTAAGTATCTCAACTTCCTGGTATGCTATACTGATGACGATAAGCTTAACGGTGTTGTTACTGGAACGATCGACATTACCGATCCTTCCTTCTCCAAAGATGCGGCTGCACAGATCAGCTCCATCAACGGGAATGACAGCATCGATGGAGACGTTATTACCACCAGTCTCGTTGACAACCTCGGTTATGGCTATATCGGTATGAGTGCCAATGTTATCAATGTTAACAAGGAGCCTGCGTCTGATGCATCCAAGGCACTGCGCAAAGGACTCGGTACCATATTTGCGGTATATCGTGGAGTTGCAAACGACTCTTACTATGGAGATGCCGCCTCCGTCATCAACTACCCTATCTCCAACACTTCCTGGGCCGCCCCTCGCCCCTCTGACGATGGGTACAAAGTTGCCTTCTCCACAGACGTTGATGGCAATGATATTTATACTGCCGGCATGACTGATGCGGAGAGATATGATGCAGCTCTTCAGGCAGCTCTTGGTTGGTTTGAGAAAGCCGGATACACTGTGGAAGACGGCAAGCTCACAGCTGCTCCTAAAGGAGCCTCTCTTGAATATACCGCCGGAATCCCTGCAGGCGGCAATGGTGACCACCCTGCATTCATGATCCTAAGCGAAGCCAAGACCGCACTTGAAAAAATCGGAATGAATCTTATAATCAAGGACTACGCTGATTCTTCCCAGATTTGGACCGACATTGAAGCTGAAAACATCGGCATCTGGACTGCGGCTTGGGGCGCCACCATCGATCCTGATATGTATCAGATATATTTCTCCGGTGATGAAAACCGTGCTGCAGGCGGCTCCAACTATATGTACGACATCAACGATGCCGACCTCAACCAGTACATCCTTGATGCGAGAGCATCTCTTGATCAGACCTACCGCAAGGCCATGTACAAGGCTTGCCTCGATATCATAATCGACTGGGCTGTTGAGATTCCGAACTATCAGCGTCAGAACTGCATCATTTTCAGCACTGAGCGTGTTGATATGGATACCGTTACTCCCGATATTACTACTTTCTATAACTGGTACAGCGAGATCGAGAATATCGAACTCAACTGATTTATCTTTTAATACGTAGCCGGTCTTATCGGCAAACAATATCCCTGCGGTCCCCTCAAGACCGCAGGGATATCCAACCGCCGTATAACCAAGGGCAGTAAAGCTTTTGTTACTGCCCTTGGTTATGCGGCAGTACGGATATTATCAGGTATCTTATGCGCAGAGCATTCAAAATACCCCATACTGAACCTTTGGTGAACGGAGGTCCTGCCCGTGCAAAAATACATTATCAAGCGACTCTTTCTTGCGGTGATCATCTTCTTCTTTGTGATGCTGATCATTTATGCTCTTATGCGCTGTCTTCCGACATCGTATATCGAGGCTATGGCACGCCAGAAGTCTCTTCAGCCGAACTCAAAAAGCTATGAGGAATGGATGGCGCAGCTTACGGAAATGTACGGTATGGACAGAGGAATAATCGCCGGTTATTTTCATTGGCTCGGTGATTTTTTTCGTGGGAACTTTGGGGACAGCTGGTATTATACGGTACCGGTCATCGAAAAATTCAACGATACCGTCTGGCTCAGCTTCTGGATGGGTCTGATAACCATGTTTTTTGAACTGGTCATTGCCATCCCGCTGGGAATTATTGCTGCTACTAAGCAGTATACGAAGACTGACTATACTATTTCGGTGCTTGCCATTGCTTTTATTTCACTTCCGACATTCTTCTTCATTGCTCTTCTTAAGTTACTGTTCAGTGTAAAACTTGGGTGGTTCGACCTGTTCGGACTTGTAGGCAGAAATTATGAACAGCTCAATTCCTTGGGGCAGTTTCTTGATAAATGCCATCATCTCGTTCTTCCTATACTGACGCTCGTTGTTATCTCTATTGGAGGACTGATGCGCTATACCAGGACCAATATGCTTGAGGTATTGAATGCTGACTATATCCGCACTGCAAGGGCAAAAGGACTTGATGAGCACAAGGTTATTTACAAGCACGCTTTCCGTAACACCTTGATCCCTCTGGTCACCATTGTGGGCGGATCCCTGCCCGGCCTGTTCTCAGGCGCCCTGTTCACGGAGACGATGTTTTCCATCCCCGGCATCGGCTACACTTCCTACCATGCGATGGTGGCGGGAGATATACCTTTCAGCATGTTCTACCTGGCATTCCTTGCCATCCTCACACTGGTCGGGAACCTGATTGCCGATATCCTTTATGCGGTGGTAGACCCACGGGTCCGTATTGCATAGGAAAGGGGATGACAGTGAATGAGTGACAATACTGAGAACAAAAACATTTCTGCTCCGATCGAAGAAGAACAGTATTCTCTGAATGATGACCGCCGCGTAAAAGTCCTCTCTCCGGGGACTATGGTAGCGAAGCGATTTTTCCGAAACCGCATCGCGGTCGTAGGTCTGGCAATTCTTACCTTCATGTTTCTCTTTTCGTTTGTGGGCGGTATCATAACGCCCTATGGCGAAAACCAGCAGTTTTACCGTATAGATATACAGAACAAAGAATACGCAGGTGCTGTTAAAAATACAGAGCTGCGTTATATGGCCGCGCCGGATCAAAAATTCGATTCTATATTACAGGCACAGGTGGTGCTTGCGACTCAAAAGCATAATGATACATTTGCTTACCGTAATGTTGAATATGGAGTCATTGAAGAAGGACGCGATTTTTACAGGATAACACTACTTGAAAGTGATACTACTATAGGTATTGCCTACAAGGATATAGTTACACCCAGCCTTGAGGGTAAAAATCTGGAATTTGAGTTTGTTTTGAATGCTCTGAAGGCATATACAAATGGCCAGCAGACATTTCATGTTGACGGGGCCGGCTACAATATAGACGAAGATGGCGGAGTGAGTTCAGAAAACGGGGAAGAGTTGGCATTTATCAGCCGTTATGTTGTGCAGACAATCATTCCCGGTTCTTTCCTTTCCCGTGCTTTTCAGGAAGAGCTGGTTGCGGAACTGGAAGCTGGAGCAGACAGATTTGTCTTTACTGATACTGATGGCATTGAACATGAATATGCTATCGATTATAAAGCTGATGTTAAAAACTGGGTGATTCGCCAGGCAACAGAAACCAGAGTTTATGATACATATGCCGCTCCAAGCTGCGAACACTGGCTCGGTACGGACCGCAATGGCATGGATATGCTTACAAGGCTTATGTACGGCGGACGCGTCTCCCTTATCATAGGCTTCATCGTGGAGGCCATCAGCACGATTTTGGGCGTTATCATGGGTGGCCTTGCCGGCTATTTCGGCAAGTGGGTGGATAACCTCATCATGCGCATCGTTGATATATTTTACTGTATCCCATCAATGCCGCTGCTTATTATTTTAGGCGCAGCAATGGATGCCATGAATGTCGATCCGAGGCTCAGAATGGTTTATCTTATGCTCATTTTGGGATTTCTCGGCTGGCCAAGTATGGCCCGTCTTATACGCGGCCAAATCCTATCTCTTCGTGAACAGGAGTTTATGACTGCTACGGAAGCAACAGGCGTTCGTGTGTCACGTAGAATATTCAAGCATCTGGTGCCGAACGTGATCCCGCAGATCATCGTTTCGGTCACCATGGGTATCGGCGGCACGATAATCACTGAGGCTTCACTTAGTTTCCTTGGACTTGGCGTGAAATATCCTTTTGCTTCATGGGGAAATATAATCAATGATGTAAACAACACATTTGTTCTTCAGAACTATTGGTTCATATGGGTCCCTGCTGGGACTCTCCTGCTGCTTACCGTCCTTGCCTGGAATCTGGTAGGCGATGGCCTCAGGGATGCTTTCGATCCTAAGATGAAGCGCTGAAAGGAAGATGTGTGAGTATGGCTAAAAAAAATAACGACGGATACCTTTCCGCTTCGGAAGCAAGACGCATATCCAAAGAAAACCGCAAGATCACCAACGCCTACGAGAAGGCGAGAAAACGCAAAAATGTTCCCGAGAACGAATATCTCACCCAGATGCGTGACTGGAACAACTCGGTGGAGTTTGACGACCTGCATACCTATTTCTTTACAGATGCGGGGACAGTTAAGGCAGTAGATGGCGTTAGCTATGATGTGCCCATCGGGAAAACGGTCGGTGTGGTCGGAGAATCCGGCTGCGGAAAATCCGTAACCAGCCTTTCGCTGATGCAGCTGCTGCAGCGCCCTCAGGGACAGGTGGTAAGCGGTGAGATCCGTTTGAATATGGGCAACGGCAAGGCATACGATGTCACTAAAGCTCCAAACGAGGTGCTCCGGAAACTGCGTGGTAACTATGTGTCAATGATCTTCCAGGAACCTATGACCGCATTGAATCCGGTGTTCCGCATCGGTGACCAGATCAATGAGGTCATAGCCCTTCATGACGGTGAGGGGAAATCGGAAGAGGATATAAAAATCCGCACGATTGCACTGCTTGAAATGGTGGGAATCGCCAATTCAGAAGGCGTATACAAAATGTATCCACATGAGCTTTCCGGCGGTATGCGGCAGCGTGTCGTTATAGCGATGGCGCTTGCATGCAACCCTCGCATCATCATCGCGGACGAGCCTACCACCGCCCTGGACGTTACGATCCAGGCACAGATCCTTGATCTGCTGCGTGAACTGAAGGATAAGATCAATTCCTCAATAATGTTTATCACGCATGACCTCGGAGTCATTGCGGAGATGGCAGATTATGTGGTGGTCATGTATGCGGGCAGAATAGTGGAGAAGGGCACTGCTGACGATATATTCCACCATCCGGCGCATCCCTATACTATAGGCCTTATGGCATCAAAGCCTGTAGTCGGAAAGAAGATCGACAAGCTGTATTCAATTCCGGGAAAAGTGCCGAATCCTATAAACATGCCGGATTACTGCTATTTCAAAGATCGCTGTGAAAAGCAGTGCGCACTTTGCTCTGGCGAATATCCTGCAACCGTAAAGCTCAGCGATACCCATGAGGTGAGCTGTTATCTTTACTATGACGGTAAGGAGGATGCGTGATGGCTGAAAAAAAAGAAAGATCCTCCATTGAGATCAGAAACGAGTTTACTCCGGTAGAGTATGATCCAAAGTATATCCTGATGGTAAATGCTCTGAAGAAATATTTTCCAATTAAGGACGGTCTGATAGCCCATACTGTAGGCTATGTTAAGGCTGTTGATGGAGTGACCTTTAACCTGGAACGCGGTACTACCATGGGTCTCGTCGGCGAATCCGGATGCGGAAAGACCACCTGCGGCCGCACTATCCTGCGCCTTGCAGGTGAAAAGACAGGCGGACAGGTACTGTTCAACGGCCAGGAAGTCTATGATCTTTCTGCAAAGGAGATGCGA
>CADCRD010000090.1 GCA_902803725.1 uncultured Eubacteriales bacterium | reverse complement strand
TCAAAAACAAGGAGAAGCAATGTTTACCAAAAAATTATTCAAAGACGATGTTTACAAAAAAGAATGCACCGCGGTCGTTACAGAAATCAGAAAATCTGAAGATCATACCGATATCATTTTAGATCAGACTATCTTCTTTCCTGAAGGCGGAGGCCAGCCTTCAGACAAAGGTATGCTGATACTTGAAGGCGGATCAGGACCGTCTGCATACATAGAGGATGTGCAGGAGAACGGCGATCTTATAATACACAGAACACCCGTGACTGATCCTCTGCCAAATGAAGGAGACCATGTTTTGTGCAGACTCGACTGGAACAGACGCCTCACAAACATGCAAAGGCATTGTGGTGAACATATTCTTTCAGGTGTATTTGCAGATATGTACGGTGGTGCTAACCGGGGATTTCACATGGGAGAATCTTATATAACCGTCGATATCAGACTGGAGAATGACCCGGCATTCAGTCAGATAACACCGGATATGTGTATGGCAGCTGAAAAGCGGATCAACGATATCATCTGGAATGATTATCCTGTTACCGTCACATATTTCGATGATCCGGCTGAGGCAGCAAAGATGCCTTTACGAAAGGATCTGACTGAGACACTGGAAAAGTCAGATGAAATATCCATTGTGACTATCGGTTCAGAAGATAATATCGCTGACTGCGTTGCATGCTGCGGTACTCATCCTAAGAGCACGGCACAGGTTGGCATTTTAAAGATATATAAAGTTGAAAAGAACAAGGATATGTTTCGTATCTATTTTGACTGCGGCAGGATGGCACTGCGCGACTACAATAAAAAGCACCGGCTCATCACTGATATCAGCGACCGTCATTCAGCGGGTCTTGATGATCTTGAAAAAAAGATGGCTGCCGAAGAATTGAAGAATTCTCAGATCCGCGACCATCTCAACACGGTGATCCGTTCCCTCGCACGGCTGAGAGCGCAGGATATACTGGATCAGGCTGATTCAGAACCTGAACACGTTATATACAGAAGCTATCCGGATCTCACACCTGATGACATAATGAAGATCGGCAAAATAATAGGCCCGGAGCTGGAAAAGCCCGCTCTGATCCTGAGCGAGCATGAACACACTGTAATGCTGTTTTCGAACGGCAATATTCATTGTGGCAATCTGGTGCGTGAAAATGCGAATATCTACGGCGGCAAGGGCGGCGGCTCTGATGTCCAGGCACGCGCGATTTTCCCAGACAACAAAAATATCGAGACGTTTGTTGATCTGATCGACAAACATCTCACCTGAGCCACTATCGCTATTTCCTGTTACGTTCATGTCTTAATAAATATCCGGGCTCTATGGAAAGCTCGTTTCCCTCGGCAAGCCCTGCAACTCCCTCAAATCTGCGGGACGCTTCCCTGCGGCAGCTCTCGCATATGCACGGGAGTTCTTCCCGCTGCGGAGGTTCAGTGTACGTAGTGATCACGCCCTCGTAGTTTCTCAGGATCACTTTATCCGGAGTCTGGCTGATCATATACTGAGGCATGACCGGTATCTTGCCTCCTCCGCCGGGAGCATCGATCACAAATGTCGGGACAGCAAAACCAGTAGTATGACCTCTCAGGCCTTCAATGATCTCGATTCCCTTCGCGACTGATGTTCTGAAATGCTCAATGCCGAGCGAAAGATCGCACTGATAAATATAGTACGGTCTGATCCTGTTCATAACCAGTTTGTGAACAAGCTCTCTCATTATATACACGCAGTCATTGACACCACGCAGCAGTACAGACTGATTGTTCATCGGGATACCTGCATCAGCTATTCTTGCAATCGCCTCCGCAGCCTCCGCAGTCATCTCATCCGGATGATTGAACTGCATATTGATCCAGACCGGATTATATTTTCTGATCATGCTTACCAGTTCATCCGTTATTCTCATCGGCAGAACGACCGGAGTTCTGCTTCCGATCCTGATGATCTCAACATGAGGGATATTTCTGAGTTCCCTCAATATATATTCGAGGCGGTCATCTGAAAGCATCAGAGGATCCCCGCCCGACAAGAGCACATCCCGGACCTCAGGTGTGTTTTTTATGTAAGCAATACCTGCTTCGATTTCTTCCGGGCTGCGCGCCGAATCCGTTTCGCCGGCATATCTGCGGCGTGTGCAGTGTCTGCAGTACATAGAACACTGATCAGTCAGCGTGAACAGCACCCTGTCCGGATATCTGTGCGTTATACCGGGAACGGGAGAATCTTCATCCTCATGCAGCGGATCCACCATATCTCCTTTCCCTTTATGCATTTCTGCGATCGTCGGTACTGCCTGCATACGGATCGGGTCCCTTGGATCATCCTCATCCATCATCAGTGCATAGTATGGAGTTATACCTGCACGAAACTGTCCTGTGACTTTATTGATTTCTTTCTTTTCCCGTTCTGTTAGATTTATCACCTGCCCGATTTTTTCTGCGTTGTCCAGCCTGTTGGCTACCTGCCAGTGCCAGTCATTCCACTGTTCATCGGTTATGTCAGCCCACATTTTAACATCTTTTCTGTCTCTCATATTTTCCTTCCTTTTTCAGCTTTTTGCCCGAAACCGGTCTCTGTCAGTGTCAGAGTGTATTCACATCACATTTCATATACGGCCACCATGTGTTTATTTCACATGCATTGCGATCTTAAACATTTTGTTTTTTTGTTATATCCAAAGCCGTAACTGTGTTAAAGTTTATTACATATCAGATGCTTTTTCAAGCCGTGTAACGAAACAGCGCATGATCACATGCGCTGTTTCTGTGTAGTACTTATTCTTATAAATCATCAATTTGAGATGATATATCAGCTGAAAATTCCAAGACCGAAGAATGAGTCGATCTGACCTACAAGAATGAATGCCATTCCGATCGGAGCTGTTACCTTGTAACAGAAGTTCCAGTAACCTTTTGCGCCCATCTTGTTGCCTTCGAGTTCGATCTCTTCTGCCATCCAGTCCATACCGAGCTTG
>CADCRD010000089.1 GCA_902803725.1 uncultured Eubacteriales bacterium | reverse complement strand
GGAGCCAGAAATGAACAAAGAATTTTTTGATGCATTGGATGAAATCGCTGAAGAAAAAGGCATTCCAAGTGAAGTTGTTGAAAATGCGATCGAATCAGCGCTGCTGACAGCTTATAAAAAAAGTTACGGCAGTGATCAGAATGTCCGCGTAGAGATGGACAGGGAAAACAGTAATGTCGGAGTGTATCTGAGGCGTGATGTCGTTGAGGAGGTCGAGAATGAAGATACGGAGATCTCTATTGAAGAAGCACGTGAGATAGATCCGGATTATGAAATAGGCGATTATATAGATTTTGAGATCGAACCTGCTGAATTCGGAAGGATTGCCGCACAATCAGCCAGACAGGTCACTCAGCAGCGTTTCAAAGAAGCAGAGCGAAACATCATTTATGAAGATTTTTACGATAAGATCGGAGAAGTTCTTACCGGCAAGGTACAGAGGATCCAGAGAGAAACGATCTATGTCAATATAGGCAGGGCAGAAGGAATTCTTATGGAAAAGGAACAGGTGCCGGGAGAACGTTTCAGCGTAAACGACAGGATCAAGGTATATATTACAAATGTTAAGAAAACGACTAAGGGACCTCAGGTCTTCCTCTCCAGATCACATCCCAATCTGGTCGGAAAACTCTTTGAGATGGAAGTTCCCGAGATAGAAGAAGGTCTTGTGGAAATAAAGAATATCGCCAGGGAACCCGGTTCACGTACAAAGATCGCAGTTTACACTGAAGATGAAAATATCGATCCTGTTGGTGCATGTGTCGGATCCAGAGGCGGACGAGTTCAGGCGGTGGTAGATGAGCTCTTCAATGAAAAGATAGACATCATAACATGGAGTGATGATCCGGCTGAACTTATAAGAAATGTGCTGTCTCCCGCCAGTGTTGAAGAAGTTATCATAGACGAAGAAGAAAATATGGCCACAGTAGTCGTTCCGGACCATCAGCTTTCTCTGGCAATAGGAAAATCCGGTCAGAACGTAAGACTGGCAGCCAAACTCTGCGGATGGAAAATCGATATAAAGAGCCATACTCAGTTTGAAGAAGAATATGAGTTCATCGAAGTAACAGAAGAAGAGATGCCGGATGATGAAGCAGCTGAAACTGTTACAGATGTAAACGAGGATGAAGAAATCGTGGAAATACCTGAAGAGGCATCTGATGATGAATAAACGCATTCCAATGAGAACCTGCGTCGGCTGTAAAGCTGTGAAGCCGCAGAAGGAGCTGATAAGGATAGTTGACGGAGCAGACGGACTGGTAATAGATCCTGAGGGAAAAAAGAACGGAAGAGGCGTATATGTGTGCCCGGACACAAAGTGCATATATGACGCCATTAAAAACAATGGGTTCAAACGGAGCCTTAAAAGAAATATAGATAAAGATACAATCGATAAACTTGCGGAGGAATTAGAGGAATATGGACAGGAAAACGGCTAGTTATCTGGGGCTTGCCAGAAAATCGGGAAATCTTCTGACAGGCACGGATACATGCACTAGAGCAGGCCGGAAAGGGAAAATCAAACTTCTTATCATCTGTGAAGATACAGCTGAAGGAAGTAAAAAGAAAATGATAAAACTGGCTGAAGATAACAATATCCCCCTTCGCCTGTATGGATCATCTGAGCAGCTGTCACACGCTGCAGGGTACCAGTCAAGATATATTTTCGGAATAACTGATGCAAATTTTGCAGATGTGATAACAGAACAAATCGATACAAACAGGGAGGTGTCACAATGAAAGTAAGCGATCTTGCCAAAGAACTGGGAATGACCAGTAAAGAAATCGTCGAAAAAGCTGTTGCCATGGGCATTGAAGTAAAAGCTGCTCAAAGCAATATGACTGATAATGATGCGGCAGCACTTAAAAACAATATTCTTGCCAAGAAAAAGAAAGATACTGAGACAAAGATAGTCAAGGCAAAGACAAAAAAAGCAGATACTGAAACAGAAGACAAGCCAAAGGTAACTGTTAAAGCTGCCAAAATAAGCGAAAACCGTGATGCGAAGGGCAAAAAAACCAAACAGTCTTCTGCTGTTCAGCCGGCTAAAACAGATACAGCGCCTGCAAAAAAAGCACCGGCAGGAAAACCGGTCCCCAGAACAGGAAGGGCTCCGATAGGAAAACCGGTACCGAAAAAAGATGCTGATGTCAAACGTGCCGAAGAAGAAAAGAAAAAGGCACAGGAAGCAGTCGCTAAAGAAGCAAAAGAAAAAGAGACAGCTGCAAGGAAAAAACAGGCTCAGGCTGCAGAAGCAAAAGAAACTGTCCAAAAGACCAAAGAAGAGAAGAAGAAAACTGAAGCCAAGAAGACAGAGGAAAAGGCAGCTCCTAAAAAGGAAGTCAGAAAGAATCAGGACAGAAGACCTGTTCAGGAACTGAAGATAATCAAGCGTGCTGAACCTAAACCTGAAAAAAAGAAAGAAGAAAAACCAAAGGCAAAAAGACAGGATCCGCCTGTACAAAAGCCTGCTCAGGATAAAGCGAAAAAAGGGTCAAATCCTAAAAAGCATAAAGAAAAGGACAAAGACAGAAATAAGTTTGACAGAATGGAACGCGAAAGCAATCATAAGCATTCGACTCGCTCACTTGAAAAGAAGGTCAAGAAGAAGCATGTAAAGCAAAAGCCTGAACCGGTCGTTGAAGCACCGGAGGAAGTACTGCCGGCAGGTGCTAAGGTGATCAATGTTCCGATCACTATCGCCGGATTCTGTGAACAGGTCGGTGTTTCGATCTCAACTGTTATCATGACATTGCTGAAGATGGGCGTCGTTGCGAATCAGAATCAGAACATTGATGACGTAACGGTGGATGCGCTGGCAGATGAACTGGGTATCCAGGTCGTGATAGGAAAAGTAAAAGAAGAAGAGGCTGAAGAAGGTCTTGAATTGTTTGAAGACCGTGAATCCGATCTCGAACCAAGGCCGCCGATCATCACAGTCATGGGGCATGTTGACCACGGTAAAACCTCATTGCTTGATGCCATCAGAAATACAGATGTAACAGCAGGCGAATCAGGCGGGATCACTCAGCATATCGGTGCAAGTGAAGTGGTGATAAACGGACAGAAGATCGTTTTCCTTGACACACCGGGTCACGAAGCATTTACAGCAATGAGAGCACGCGGTGCAGATATCACCGATATCGCAGTACTGGTAGTTGCTGCAGACGATAGTGTAAAACCGCAGACAGTAGAATCTATTTCACATGCCAAGGCTGCAGGAGTTCCTATAATAGTTGCGATAAACAAGATGGATAAACCGGGCGCTAATCCGGACAAGGTAAAGCAGGATCTTACAGAACATGGCATAGTAGTCGAAGAATGGGGCGGAGATGTAATCAGCGTTCCTGTTTCAGCAAAGAAGGGTGACGGTATAACGAATCTTCTTGAAATGATACTGCTGCAGGCAGAAGTCCTCGAACTCAAGGCAAATCCGAACAGACTGGCTTTGGGTACAGTCATTGAAGCAAGACTGGATAAGTCAAAAGGACCTGTCGCCACACTTCTGGTTACAAACGGTACTTTAAAGGCCGGACAGTCAGTCGTTGCAGGAACATGTTCGGGACGTATCAGGCTGATGACGAACTACAGAGGAGAGACTATAAGAAAAGCAGGTCCGGCAACTGCCGTAGAGATCCTGGGCCTTACAGATGTACCGTCTGCAGGTGACAGTTTCAATGCTGTTGCCGATGATAAAAAGGCAAAGGAAATCGCTGAAAACAGAAGACTTAAACAAAGAGAAGAAGTCATGGCAAGAACATCCAGCTCAACACTGGAGGAACTCTTCTCTCAGATACAGCAGGGCGAGAGAAAGGAACTCAATCTCATCGTCAAAGGCGATGTGATGGGTTCTGTTGGAGCCGTCAATTCATCGCTTGAAAAGCTCAGTAATGATGAAGTAAAGGTAAATATAATACATTCAGGTGTAGGTGCGATCAATGAATCAGATGTTACACTGGCCGGAACTTCGGATTCTGTTATAATCGGATTCAATGTCAGACCTCAGTCGACAGTTCAGGCAATGGCTGACAGAGAAGGTGTTCAGATCAGAACATATAATGTTATCTATAACATTATAGACGATGTTGAAAATGCCATGAAGGGTATGCTCGATCCGGAATTCAAGGAAGTCGTGCTGGGAGAATGCGAAGTAAGAGATACTTTCAAAGTTCCGGGAGTCGGAACGATTGCAGGCGCTTATGTAACAAACGGCAAGATCGTAAGGAACAGCCAGATACGTCTTATAAGAGATGGTATCGTTGTTCACGAAGGCAAAATCTCATCACTGAAGAGATTCAAAGATGACGCCAGAGAGGTTGCACAGGGCTATGAATGCGGTCTTGGTATCGAAGACTATAATGATGTCAAGATCGGCGACTACATCGAATGCTTTGAAATGCAGGAAGTCGAAAGGGACTAGAAAATGGGTAAAGGTTACAGACAAGGCAGACTTGGAGAGGAGATCAGAAAAATCACGAGCGATATGATATTCCGCGAACTGAAAGATCCCCGCCTGAAAGACAGTATGACAAGCGTAACGGCAGTTGAGGTGACAAGTGACGCAAGCTATGCCACCATCTATCTCAGCGTGTTCAAACAGGGCGCTGATGAGACAGAGATGGCTGAGCTGAAAGAAAATGTCCTGACTGCCATGCGCAGTGCAAAAGGTTATCTGAAAAAGGAAATTGGTAAGCAGATCAGACTAAAGCATATGCCGGAACTGATATTTAAGATAGATACATCATTTGATTATGGCAGACATATGGATGAACTGATCACAAAGGTCATAAAAGAACAAGATGAACAATAATACTTTCAAGGAAATAGCGGATGCGCTTGAGCATGCATATACGATAGGGATTTATCCGCATATCCTGATGGACGGAGATGCTCTGGGATCGGCCGCTGCAATTTGTATCGCTCTTCGCAAAAAGGGCAAGGATGCATCTGTAGTTATTGAAGACAAGATCCCTGACAATCTTTCGTTCCTTGACCGGAATGTGTGCACATCAGATCAGAAACGTTATGAACATGCTGACGTGAGCTTGTGCGTCGACTGCGGAGAACTCAGCAGATTTCCCGAAAGAGCGGATACTTTTCTTTCGGGAAAGAAAAAAATATGCATAGACCATCATCCTACATCTGAAGGAATCGGTGATTTAAATTACATTGACGGCAGTGCTGCGGCGACAGGAGAATTGATATATGAGCTGCTTTTGGCTATGGATGCTGATATAGATACGGTTATCGCAAACAGTCTTTTCGCTGCGATCACGACAGATACAGGAAATTTTCAGTATTCAAATACAACGCGCAGATCGCATGAGATCGTCATGAAACTGTATGATCATGGTCTGGACTCTTATGATACCAGCGTTATGCTCTATGAAAACGAATCATTTGCCAAGATCAGGCTCATGGGTATAATCATGTCCGAAGCAGAAGTGTTTGCCGGCGGCAAAGCTATCATTGCATGCGTTTCAAATGAGATGCTGCGTCAGGCGGGTGCTCAGATGGAAGATTCCGAAGGCATAGTCGGGACAATGAGAAGCATCAAAGGTATCGACATTGCAGTTCTTGTCAAGGAAGTCAAAGATAATGTGATAAAGGTATCGATGCGCGCAAAAGAAGGGAACGTAAGTGAGATAGCCGTAAGATTCGGAGGAGGAGGTCATGTAAAGGCCGCGGGATGCACTCTGAACGGTGATCTTGCTGCTGTCAGGAAAAAGATGCAGAAGGCTGTTGAGGAAAGCTTATGCAGGGAATAGTCAATGTTTTCAAACCGCAGAATTTCACATCACACGATTGTGTTGCCATTCTCCGCGGTGTTACCGGAATAAAAAAGATCGGCCATACGGGCACACTGGATCCTATGGCTACAGGTGTTCTGCCGTGCTGTATAGGTAAAGCCACGAGGATAATAGAATACCTTGACAATGATCTGAAAGAATATGAGTGCACAATGCGGATGGGAATGACCTCGGATACAATGGATATATGGGGAAATATCACTTATACTGAACATGTTGTTATTCCGGATGATGACAGGATCATCAGAACTCTGAAGTCATTTGAAGGCAATATCGAGCAGATCCCTCCGAAATATTCGGCTGTCAGGGTAAACGGACGAAGACTGTATGAATACGCGAGGGCAGGAAAGGACGTTGAGATCAGACCGCGTAAGGTTATGATCCAGAGCATCGATATCCAAAGTATCGTTAATGATGAGATCAGATTTAAAATGAAATGCGGTAAAGGTACATATGTCAGGTCGGTATGTCATGACGCAGGGGAGCTGCTGGGAACCGGTGCTGTCATGACCCAGCTTTGCCGTACAGCAAATGGATCATTCAAGGCAGAGGATGCCGTGGACATACGTGAAATAAAAGACTCTTCGGCAGAACTGGTTCGAAATATGATCAGGCCTTTTTATGATTCTTTGCATTTCCGGAAGATACATGTTGATCATAAGGAGGCCAAGGCATTATCTGACGGCAAGACAATATATTCAGCCGGAGTTTTTGAAAAGAATGAGAAGCTCAGCGTGTATACCGATGGTTTTTTTGTTGGCGTTTGTGTTTATAATGAGGGATCGATCAAGGCTCATAAGATATTCAATACGGAGATAATATGAAATTATTTACAGACATAAGAGATATAAAAGACATAAAAAATACTGTTATTGCTGTCGGAAATTTTGACGGTGTTCACAAGGGACACCAGAAGATCATTCAAAGATCAATAAAAGATGCTGAAAGTTCAGGATATAAAGCAGCTGTATTTACGTTCAGTAATCATCCGAGAAACGTTATTGCAAATGATGATGTGAAAAACATACTGTCACCCGAACACAAGATCAATATATTCAGAGATCTTGGGATCGATTATCTTTTCAGCATACCCTTTACAATGCAGATCGCGGCAATGAAACCGGAAGAATATGTTAATGAGCTTCTGATAAAAACTTTCAGAATGAAGGAGATCTGCTGCGGATTCAACTACAGATTCGGCTATAAAGCAGCCGGTGATACTAAGCTGCTGATGGAACTCAGTCTGAAATATCAGTTTGGTATACATGTAATGGAAGCTTATCAGATAGATGGTATGACCGTCAGCTCTACGCTTATAAGAAAAGCAATATCTGAAGGTGATATAAAAAAATGCAATGAGCTATTGGGCCGCAACTATTCAATAGGCGGCGAAGTAGTGGTCGGAAACAAGCTGGGCCGAACGATCGGTTTTCCGACATCAAATCTTGTGATAGACAAAACGATGATCACTCCTCCGAGCGGAGTATATATAACATATTGTGAATATAACGGAAAAAAATACCCCAGCATAACGAATGTTGGTTTCAAACCGACGATAGGGCAGTATGATAAAAACGTCGAAACACATATCTTTGATTTTGATAAGATCTTGTACGGAAAAACAATTAATGTCGAATTTATAAAGATGATAAGGCCGGAGAGAAAATTTGAGAATATAGAATTGTTAAAGAAGCAAATAGCACAAGACTGTATCACTGCAAAAGCTTATCACAGAAGCGTAATATAGAATGCATTTGATGTTTGCTTAAGGAACGTTGAAATTTCAACGTTTCTTTTTTATTGAAAAAATAATAGTTAACATAAAAGTGTTATCAGTAGATAATTGGTATGAAGCATATGATCAACACACTTTATCTTGGGTTTCATAAAAAAGAATATCGTATATTACGCTCTGTCAACAAAAAAGTTTTTGAAATATGAATACTGATGTGCATTTTCTGTTTGCGATTATAAAGACTACAGTGATAAAATTACCGTAAACTCCTCACTGGTCCATTTTTATTGTTTAAAGGGAGGGTTTTAGGTTGCGAGTATTAAAAAACACATCATTGCTGATGATCTTTATCGCAGCTTTTGTGACCGTATCCATGATCACTGGTCCGATCGCAGATGCAAAGGCATCATCAATTACAATCAGAAACACTACTATACCAGCACATCAATATCACGGACGGCCGTTTTCCGTGAGAGGAACAGTAAAATCAAAATATAAACTGACTTATGTCAGATGTGGTGTTAAGAATTCAAAAGGAAAGTGGGTTGGCAAAATGAATGTTATTCTTAACCCGAAGAAAAGAACTTTCAATTTGAAAAAAATCGACGCCAGATTGCGTTTTGCTACTCTGAAAGCAGGCAAATATCGTTATTCTATAGAAGCCCGCAGTACTAAAGAAAAGAGAAAGATCCTTGTAAACAAACGCTTTACTGTTTCCAGAATTTACGGCAAAAGGATAACCAGGCCTTCATCAAGACATATTAAAGGCACTTCTTTTACCATGAATGGTAAAGTCAAATCAAAGTTCAGACTCAAAAAAGTCCATGTCGGAATAACTACTAAATCCGGAAAATGGATCAAAGGATACTATAAGGTAAAGACATTCAGAATTAAAAGATCTTCTGCCAGGACTTTTGACATAGCCGAAGTTGATCCTCTTGTTAAATTCGGCCGTCTTTCAACCGGAACATACAGATATAAAGTATATGCTGTAGATGAATATGGTCAGGAAAAGTATGTAGTCGACAAAAAATTCAGAGTTGGAAGAACTACAGCTAATTCAAGGTCTGTCAAATATGCAGCATCCGGAAGTATCAGAAAAGGAGGATACAGACTGCCATATAATTACAACACCATCAGTGCTATAGGCAGACAGCCTGTTTCCGGTCCATGCGGACAGTATGCGATG
>CADCRD010000088.1 GCA_902803725.1 uncultured Eubacteriales bacterium | reverse complement strand
GTTAATCAGACAGATGAGTCGAAAGAATTAAAACTGTTTATGGATGAAGGCAAATTATATATAGAATGAAGGTGACAAAGTGATGTCAGATGTTATGTATCCTGAGGGCGTTCTTGGTGTAAAGATAGAAAAAGCTTCCGTTCAGAGCTATCTGTTTGGTCACAGGATCAAACCTCAGCAGACTTGTTATGAATATCTTTCTGAGTTTCTTCAGGTTGCTCTTGCACCAAAAAGAATAGCAGATACAGATAATACAAATTTTTGTTCGGATTATTTTATTGTTAGTGAAGAGACGGCACGTCATGCAATTGAATATAGACCGATATCTAATATGGGTCTGAAACGCTTTGTGTTCTTTAATAACAGCCGTTTAGATACTAAGGCTGCGATTGATAAAAAAGCCTATAAACAATGTGTAGAAATATTAACATCCTGTATGGAAACGGATAATATGAATTCTGTAGAAGAAAAAGACTTGATTTCCATACTCCAGAATATTTTGTACGGATTCAGTATCGAAAATGCCGGCAGGTCGTGGTTTAATAAGAATCTTTTGCCGATTTGTCCGGAGGTATTGTTTCCGGAATCTCTTGCAAGGAAAAGGCTGCGTTCAAATGCTGACCCGGGCACATATGAACTCGACAGCAAATTTGACTTTAACAGCTATACATATATGGCAAGGGGCGGGGAGGTTTATTATCTTCATTTGCTTCACGCTATCAATTATTATGATCCGCATAAAAAAGACTTGATTGAAAGACAGCTGAACAGATTGCTGCATAGTATTCCGCAGCTTTCAGAGATAAGCAGTTTTATTCAGCAAGAGTGGGTCAAGGGAATGAACTTTGACGAATCAGATATGAAAAAACCTGTAGTAAAAAAGACTATGGGTGCTATTCCGCTTTACTATGCCTACAGAGACCAGCATACTTTATCGGAGATAACAAACTATCTTGATAATCATATTCAACCGATGGAAAAGATCAATATTCTGTCGCAAGGTATTGTTCTCCAGCTTTTCAGGTTAATGACGACAACAGCTGCAAAGAATAGTAATAGTGCAGGATCTGCTTGGCTGATCGATGTCTGTGATCAGAACAGGCGTGAATATGACGAAATAAGAAAGCTTTCTTCAAGGTGTTTCCAGATGAATGAGGAAAGCATTCTTAAATATATTGATATCGGAATTGAACACTATGCGAATGAATGCAGTGACGAAGAAAAAAACAAAAAAAGAAATGATGCAGAAAAAGATACAACAAAACTCATTCGTAAAGTAGGAAAAAACATAGGTATCATAAAGCCATTGAACGGACCAAATATGAGATTTACTTTGTCTGAGGATATTATCAAATTTCTTGTCATGTCATTGATTCCGGCAGGTAGTAAAGTTACCTTTGACCGTTTTTTAGATATGCTTTATGATCATTTTGAAATGATTATTTCGCCTGTACATTATGAAAGAGCTGTTACTGAAGGCAAGATTATATCGCATGGAAATGCAGCATTTTTAAAGACAAATCAATCAGATTTTGCCATAAAGCTGAAAAACTGCGGTTTGCTCCGTGACCTGTCTGATGCAACAGCTATTGTTGAAAATCCCTATGAAAGTGAGGAGAGTCAGAATTGAAAAAGCTGATAGCTGAAGTGATCTCCATGATAGAAAAGCAGCTTGGTAAGAGCAAGACCTATCTGCTCAAATTAGAGGATTTTGACGATCCGATCATATATATGGAGGTTTGCAAATACTTTGCCGGTAACCACAATATACATCTGATTGCCAATCTTGAGTACAGCAAATATGAATCATTCTGCCGTATGAATAAATCACATTGGGAATACGCTCTTGATTATCTTGCAAGCAATGGATTTGTACAGAATATTCCTTTGACTAAATTCAGGAATCAGGCAGCTGAAAAGCATGAGGGTACTATGCTGTTGTTACTGATGGGAGCAGAAGCGGCCCTTGACAAAGGCAGCCTTAAGGATTTTAACCGTATTTCGATGAGTGATGTAGTTGTACGTCTGAAGAAAGATTATAGCCTGTGGTTTACAGATACTCTGGATGAAATCGGCTGTAATACAGATAAGGGACGTCAGACAATAACTAATATCTATAAAGATCTTTTCAGACATATCAATGTTGATCCTATGATGTTAAGTTCTTTTATTGACAGTCTTGATCATGAGAATATTACAGATATTCATGAATTGGTTGCGTATATTTACTCTTCTTTGGAAAAATATTGGGGAATTCCGCCGATTCTTTCAAATTATAGAATTCCTGATAAGAAAACTCAGAAGTATCTTTCAAATGATTATCAGTTTATCAATAATAACTTGTCTCTGACATCTTCAAAAAAGAAAAGTCTGTCCAAAAAGCTTGTAAAGTATGCTGAAACTCATGATGTAGAAGAGGATAAACCTTTTTATAATTTTGAATCCTTTTCTGCATTTAAGGAAGCATTAACAGAATTTCTTGACAATAAAAATATTGACGATAATCGCAAAAAATTCATTGACTTTGATTTTGGTATCGTAACAGAGATATTGGAGCTTTCTGCTAACGAAGGTGAGCCGCCTGTACCTAAAGATAAAGTAATAAAACTGTCCGGAGAACCGCTGACAGTTTATCTGAAAATGCTGGCTTATGCGTGGCAGCAATTCAGTTTGGAATATCATGCAATGCCGCTTAATACAGAAATTAAAGTCATATCTGTACGGCTGTCAAATTGTGCTTCTGACGATAAGGAAGAAACAGATAATTCTATAGGTTTCCATTTTGAAAATGTCTGTAGCTTTATGGGCGGTATTCTTGATTATATCTGCACAAAGTGTCAGCTGGCAGATAAGGAATTTTCAGTAGAG
>CADCRD010000087.1 GCA_902803725.1 uncultured Eubacteriales bacterium | reverse complement strand
GTAGATATGCTCTCCCAGAAATTCCTTGACCAGATCATTTGCCGGGTTTTCAAGGAAACCTTCCGGTGTATCCATCTGGATGATCTCTCCCTTATCCATGAAAATGATAACATCTGCCATCTTCAGTGCTTCATTCATATCATGCGTTACGAAGACGATCGTCTTGCCCAGTTTCTTCTGTATGTCTTTGAGTTCATTCTGCAGACCATCTCTGGTCATCGGGTCCAGAGCGCCGAAAGGCTCATCCATCAGAACGATCGGCGGACTGGCTGCAAGAGCTCTCAGCACTCCGATCCTCTGCTGCTGACCGCCTGACATTTCAGAGGGATACTTATCCCTGAATTCTTCCATCCCCACCATTTTCAGCATGTCAGTTACTATTTCGTCACATTTGTTCTTGTCATATTTGAGCAGTCTTGGTACAACAGCAATGTTCTGCGCCACAGTCATGTTCGGAAAAAGGCCGATCTGCTGTATAACGTAACCAATATGTCTGCGCAGTTCAGCTTTGTCCTTTTTGCTGACATCTTCTCCATCGATCAGTATTCTTCCTCGCTCAGTGGGTATCAGCTGATTGATGGTTTTCAGCGTTGTTGTTTTGCCGCATCCTGATTTTCCGATCAGGACCACAAATTGACCGTCTTCGATCGTAAAGTTAAGATCTTTCAGAACGGTCTGTTTGCCATATGTCTTTGTGACATTTTCAAATTGTATCATTAAATTATACCTCCCTGTCAATTCAGTTTTCCAGCATTCCGAATCCGGTCAGTTCATTTTCAGGCCGGTTCTGTCTGCATTACCAGCCGGGTCGCATGTTCGACCGCCGACGGGCTTCCAACCATTATAATGACATCTCCGCCACAGAACTGTTCGTACGGACCGGGTGATACGATCACGTTGCCTTTCCTTCTGATAGCAATGATCGTTCCGCCGGTTATACCCCAGAATTTGATTTCACCTATACTCTTGCCCAGAAGTTTTGAATCATCCGGAACTGTGATCTCATAATTTGGCAGCGGTGCGTCAACAGCTATCTGGCTGCGCCGTCTGTCTACCACTCTGTCTATGGTTCTCATCATCTCATTATTAAGTTCGTCGTATCTTCTGAGCAGGTCATTTATGTGATCATATGCGTCTCGCACTTCGATATCTTTTTCAAAATACTCGACATATTGCTCCGCACTTTCAGCAGAGCCGACTATTGTTCCGCTCTGTGGTTTTACGATCACAACGTTAACCTCTGCCAGCAGACCCAGCGCTCTTCTGATCGTTTCCGGCGACACCTCATACTGTGACGCCAGCATAGATCTTCCGAACATTTTCTGGCCTTCTTTGAACTCTCCTTTTTTGATTCGTCTTGCAATATCCACTGCCACCGTCAGGTATCTGGGTGGCGCTGTCTGATGTTTCATCGGTCCTCCTTGAAAATCCTTATTATTGTCATTTGCAATATACTGAAGTTGTCATGCGCAAATTATAAACTAACAACTCACACTTGTCAAATGGATTGTCAGTTGGCAGTTTATCCTTTCACATAAATTTCAGTTAAGCTTCCGGGGCAGGTCCGATATATTGACTATTTTTTTACTGTCCTCTATGTATTTCTACAGAATGTGGTATAATATGATGGATTTTTAAAAAAGCATTCTGAAAAGGAGGAAGTGTAAGCAATCATGAGCGAATACAGATATCAGACAGACAACCGTGACCGTCAGCGTCAGGCCAAAAGAAAGAAAAAGAAAAGGCAGGTATTTATCGCGAGGCTCATCACACTGCTGATCATAGCAGCTGTCATAGTCGGCGGCATTTTCATCGTTAAAAAACTTCTGGGTTCTGACGGCTATGACGATCAGGGTTCTTTCGAGAATTACGCGGAAGATTATTACGCATCATTTGAAGGTGACAAGCTGATCGGCGAGAGCGATCAGGACATAAAATTCGGCGAGCCTGTTTCAACGGCGATAGATAAGCCGCAGCTGAACGAAGAATCCGAGAATGCTGCGATCACGGAGTATCTGAAAGGCAAAAGTGAAAACTTCAAAGTAGAAAATCAG
>CADCRD010000086.1 GCA_902803725.1 uncultured Eubacteriales bacterium | reverse complement strand
CTGATTTTCTACTTTGAAGTTTTCACTTTTGCCTTTCAGATACTCCGTGATCGCAGCATTCTCGGATTCTTCGTTCAGCTGCGGCTTGTCTATCGCCGTTGAAACAGGCTCGCCGAATTTTATGTTCTGATTGCTCTCGCCGATCAGCTTGTCACCTTCAAATGATGCATAATAATCTTCTGCGTAATTTTCGAAAGAACTCTGATCGTCATAACCATCAGAACCCAGAAGTTTTTTTACGATGAAAATGCCGCCGACTATGACAGCTGCTATGATCAGCAGTGTGATGAGTCTCGCAATAAATACCTGCCGTTTCTTTTTCTTTCTTTTTGCCTGACGCTGACGGTCGCGGCTGTCTGCCTGATATCTGTATTCGCTCATGATTGCTTATACTTCCTCCCTTTCAGAATGCTTTTTCAAAAATCCATCATATTATACCACATTCTGTAGAAAAGCATAGAGGATAGCAGAAAAATAGTCAATATATCGGATTTGATCAGTAAGGTCAACTGAAATTTGCTTGAAAGAATAAACTGCCAACTGACAATCCATTTGACAAGTGCGAGTTGTTAGTTTATAATTTGCACATGACAATTTCAGTAAAATGCAAGTGACAATAATAAAGATTTTCAAGGAGGATCGATGAAACATCAGACAGCGCCACCCAGGTATCTGACGGTGGCAGTGGATATTGCAAGACGAATCAAAAAAGGAGAGTTCAAAGAAGGCCAGAAAATGTTCGGAAGATCGATGCTGGCATCACAGTATGAGGTGTCGCCGGAAACGATCAGAAGAGCACTGGGTTTGCTGGCAGAGGTTAATGTTGTGATCGTAAAACCACAGAGTGGAACAATAGTCGGCTCTGCTGAAAGTGCGGATCAATACGTAGAGTATTTTGAAAAAGATATCGAAGTACGGGACGCATATGACCACATAAATGATCTGCTCAGAAGATACGACGAACTTAACAATGAGATGATGAGAACGATCGACAGAGTGGTTGACAGACGGCGCAGCCAGATAGCTGTTGACGCGCCGCTGCCAAATTATGAGATCACTGTTCCGGACGATTCAAAACTTTTGGGCAAGAGCATAGGCGAAATCAAATTCTGGGGGATAACCGGCGGAACAATCATTGCTATCAGAAGAAAAGGCAACGTAATCGTATCACCCGGCCCGTACGAACAGTTCTGCGGCGGAGATGTCATTATAATGGTGGGAAGTCCGTCGGCGGTCGAACATGCGACCCGGCTGGTAATGCAGACAGAACCGGCCTGAAGGTGAACTGACCGGATTCGGAATGCTGGAAAACTGAATTGACAGGGAGGTATAATTCAATGATACAATTTGAAAATGTCACAAAGACATATGGCAAACAGACCGTCCTTAAAGATCTTAACTTCACGATTGAAGACGGTCAGTTTGTGGTCCTGATCGGAAAATCAGGATGCGGCAAAACAACAACGCTGAAAACCATCAATCAGCTGATACCCACTGAACAGGGAAGAATACTGATCGATGGAGAAGATGTCAGCAAAAAGGACAAAGCTGAACTGCGCAGACACATCGGTTACGTTATACAGCAAATTGGTCTTTTCCCGAACATGACGGTAGCGCAGAACATTGCAGTTGTACCAAGGCTGCTTAAATATGACAGGCAGAGATGTGACGAAATAGTAACTGACATGCTGAAAATGGTGGGGATGGAAGAATTCAGAGATAAGTATCCCTCTGAGATGTCAGGTGGTCAGCAACAGAGGATCGGAGTGCTGAGAGCTCTTGCAGCCAGCCCGCCGATCGTTCTGATGGATGAGCCTTTCGGTGCTCTGGACCCGATGACCAGAGACGGCCTGCAGAACGAACTCAAAGATATACAGAAAAAACTGGGCAAGACGATCGTCTTTGTAACGCATGATATGAATGAGGCCCTGAAGATGGCAGATGTTATCATTTTCATGGACAAGGGTGAGATCATCCAGATGGATACACCGGAAGGTTTCCT
>CADCRD010000085.1 GCA_902803725.1 uncultured Eubacteriales bacterium | reverse complement strand
CCTCTCTCGTCGGTGCAACGACCTCCTGATAGTTTGATTTTTCAATCGCATCTGCTTTGCATCTGCTCCTTTTCATTCATCTCATTTTTTCTGCTTTGTTTAAACTGCCCTGGTTCTTCTTTGGATGTGACAGACTCGTTTACATAGCAGATGATAAAGTTCGAGAAAACATATTTGACAATGCCTTCTGCATCGTTGCCTATCTTGTCGTAGAGGCGGCCGGCACTGTAGCTCTCACCTTTTACAGTGTACGGGCTGTTGGCAACATACCCTATCCGGCCCAGACCTTCCAGTTCAACTTTGATCGCTTCTCTGTCGTATTCATTGTCAGGTTCTTTTACAAGCCTGACTGTCATTTCCGGCTCGAACAAACTCTTGCCGTAATAATTCTTTATACCTGTGATCGTGAAAAAGATTTTCTTCATTATATTCACTTCCCTTCTGCAACCTTAGTACTCAATGGTCTTTTTCTGAGTATATTTTATGGCTTGAAATGTCCGAAAATCTTCCCTCGATCATCATTAACAGGATTATTTCTTCAATTTCCGTTCCTGCAAAAAGGATAATGTTTAATCACATTAAAGTTTCACGAATATTTTTTATCGTTTTTCGATAAAAATATATTGACAAACGTTTTTATGTCGTTTATACTCTATTTATCGATAAACGATAAATGCATAATGATTAACGATGCATCAGATAAACAATCATTAATACTCAACTGACAATGATCACCTTTCAGAACAGAAACTAATACAGGAGGCACCCCATGAACAACACAATGAACAGCTTGGATACAACAAAGAACACAAACAAACTGAACAAAGCCGTAATCATTATTTCAAAAATTTTAGAGATATCCCACTGGGTCGGCTGCGTACTGGTCATCGGAATTATCGGCGTCACTGCAACAGGTAAATTATCATTGCTCAAATTTCTGACTGACGCGAGGGTCGGAGATGAAACACTTTCTACTTATGGATTCACAATGGAAATGTCGGATCTCAGCAATACTGAAGCGATCAGAGCCTTCATACTGTTCTTCGTAACACTGCTCATCGTCTTCGCCCTGATGGCCATGGTATTCAGAAACACCTATCTGACATTCAAAACTGCTGAAGGCAAAACAAAATTCTCAAAAGGCGCAACTCCTTTCCAGCCGGACATCATCAGAATGATCCGCGAGATAGGTATATTCATGATCGCCATTCCGGCAGTTGAACTCATCATGCTCTTGATCGCACAGTTCATGCTCGGAGACGCAGCAGAAGTATCCGTTCAGTTCAGCAGCATCTTCTTCGGTCTGGTAGTACTGGCTATTTCACGGTTCTTCTCATACGGAGCAGAGCTTCAGGAAGATACCGATGGTCTTGTATAGAGCATTCCATGCTCTTTTCAAACAGCACGAACTAAAACAAAACTGTCTGTACAGGAGGAAGAAATAATGGGAAAAATAATGCTTGAACTGGACGTAATGATGGCAAAACGCCACATGTCGCTTAATGATCTGGCAGCCGAAGTCGGGATAACCAACGTCAATCTTTCAAAGATAAAGAACAACAAAGTCAACGCTATCAGATTCACTACACTGGCAAACATATGCAAAGCGCTCGAATGCGAACCCGGTGATATACTGAAATATGATCCGAACGAGGAAGAAGAATGATCAAAAGAGGCTTCACTTCAGAAGTGAGCCTCTTTTTTACAAGAAGAATTTATTCAAGGTATTGTGACGCCAGCCTTTTTGCTTCAGCCTTCATCAGTTCGACCACGTCTGCGGGACCGGTGATCCTGACCCCGTCGCCCAGAGCAATGATCCAGCCGAGGAACTGCTTGCTTATCGCCACATTGACTGTGATGCTGAAATGTTCATCATCCACAGGAGCAACGATGATATCTTTTCCAAAGCGATCGATCATGATCCCGATCTTTTCATTTTCGGCTTCGAGCGTGACCTTCTTTTCCTCTCCTCCGAACATGCCGAAAAGGCTGCGGCTGTAATGCGGCAAGTCGAATTTCCTGAATTCCTGTTTGCCCTCACGCCTGTCATCGACCAGTGAGATGTTCAGCATCTTATCCACGCGGTAATGCCGGAGCTTCCCGTCTTCCGAATTATAAGCGATCATGTAATAATTTTCATCATCCCACATCAGACCCCAGGGACTGCTCTGATACCATTCGCCTTCTCTTTTGAGTTCCATCTCTTTATTTAAGTTCCACTGAAAGTATCTGAATCGTATCTGGCTGTCTGTCGCTATCGCTTCATGCAACCTGTCGACATTGTAGTATATGCTCTCATTCATTGTCTTTACACGGCCGCGGATGAATACCTGTCTTTGCAGTTTTTTGGCATCATATTTACTGGCAAGCGATTCTATCTTTCTGATCAGTTCACTGGACTTGCGGTCAGTAATGAATTTTGCAGACTGGACTGAATCGACCAGCAGTTTGAGTTCGGGCAGTTCAAAATCTCTGGCACCGATATAGTAATGCCATTTGCGCCCTTCCTTTTCGCTGATGATATCCAATCCGAATGTGCGCAGTTCGTCCAGATCCTGATAGATAGTTTTTCTGTCGGCATTCACTCCACAGGCATTGAGTTTTTCAATGAGCTGCGGCATTGTCAGCGCGTGCTGATCATCCGTTTCCTCCAGAAAAATCTTCGTCAGATAGAGCATTTTCAGTTTCTGATTTGACCCTTTTGCCATGTTTCTCTTCCTCCGATAATGATTGCTGAGAAGCGTACTTTTATTATCTTATTTCGACCATTATATCATTATCAGAGATCGTTTTGGAAAGTAATAGCTCACACCCGACATAGCAAGAATGGACATGAGGATAAGTATTATCACTCTTTATTCAACTATGACCTTAACTGTCCTTTTCGCTCCGTTTACTGCGATCACATATACTTTACAACTGCCTTTGGCTTTTGCTGTGATTTTGCCTGATTTGCTGACCGTTGCGATTTTCTTGTTGCTGCTGATATACCGCAGCTTCGGTGCATGTACTGCCGGCATCAGTTTCTTGCCCTTCCGTAGCTTCGTTACTCTGGCTTTGATCTTATATTTCTTTCCTGCTTTGAGTGAAACACTCGTCTTCTTTACGATCACGCTCTTTGCATTCGTGAATTTTTTCGTACTTCCGGATGTATAGGCATGAATCATCGGGCTTTTCCTGACATAAGTCTTTTTACCGTTTTTCATGATATATGCCTTGATGAACGCTTTATATGCCTTTTTCGTCTTCAGATTTCTTTTTGTCCATTTGAAAGTCTTGTTACCTTTGATAGTCCTGATTTTCTTAAGCGAATTTTTCCCGCATTTGGTGAAGAAGATATCATAGCCCTTCGCATCATTTACCTTGTTCCATGTAAGTATCAGGCTGCTTTTGCCTTGAGCCGTCATCTTGGCCAAAAGCATACCTCTGATCTTAGTGACCGGTGCCGGTTCTGCGTTCTTCTTCCACTGTGCAGTCACAGTCATGTTCCCGGTGACCTTGCTGAAGTCTTTGTCCCAGCCTGTGAATATATAGCCGGATCTCTTCGGATCTGCCGGAGCCGTGGCTGCCTTGCCGCTTTCGACTTTCTCCGTCTTCAGCGTTTTGCCTTGCCCATCCATGAAAGTGACCGTGTAAACAGAGATCGGCTCAGTTATCGTGACTTCCTGCAGCGCACTGGCATAATCTGTTTTCTTATCGCCATTGTACTGTTCATTGAAGACATAAAGATAATCGTTGTCTCCAAGTTTACCTGTTGTAT
>CADCRD010000084.1 GCA_902803725.1 uncultured Eubacteriales bacterium | reverse complement strand
TTGAACCTGCGATAGATGACTTCTTTCATGCTCAGATAATCATCGGGACCTTCTGCTGTTCTGATCCTGAATCTGCGATATGCTTTCTTATCTTTTTCAAGACCGTCAAAGACCACCATGCCGGCTACGGTGTCAAGGCCGTTGGTATTCGATATGTCAAAAGACTCTATACGATAATCTTTATACGGCCATTTCATCTTATCGTCCGCACCATCACCTTGCGCAGCCGTTTCATATCCCGCCTCAGCAAGAACAGTTTTCATTTCATACGACAGCCTTTGCCTTCGTTCAGTTCTGCCTGCCTCTTTCTCCTTTATCTGATCCGCCATGACTTTTGCGTCTTTCAGAGCCATCTCCAGGACAGCACGCTTCTCACCGCGCTGCGGCACATGCAGACTGACATTTCTGCCCCATATTCCCGAAAGATAAGCTTCGATCATTTCCTTTTGCGGTATATCCTTTTCCAGCAGGATCTCACCCGGTCCATCGGACATTCCGCCATAATGCTGCCGCAGAAACTCCATGATCAGCTCTGCTCCGGATCCCTGCATTTCCTGTTCCGGGGCCGGCAGTCTGAACGTATAGCTTTCTCTTCCGATAAGCTTGCCGCTTCTTATGAAAAAACTGACTATATGCTCTTCACCGACTGAAATGACAACATCCATATCTTTGTCTGTATGCAGCACGACACGCTGCGCCTGATGCAGAGCCTCCGCCGAGGCAAGATAGTCACGATATACTGCGGCCTCTTCATAGTCAAGGCGTTCTGCTGCCTGCTGCATCTTCGAGCGAAGATATGTCTCTATATTTTTGTTTCTGCCCTTCAGATAGTCGAGCACCGAATCTATCCTCTTCATATAGTCGTCATGGTCAGCTTTACCAATGCAGATACCATCGCATCTGCCTATGTGATGATTAAGACACGGTCTGTGGCCCTTCGGAAAAGAAGTACGTGAACATCTCTTCAGCCTGTATATGCTGTTCAGAAAATCAACCATCTGATTGACGGCACCGACATCACTGAACGGACCGAAATAGCGGCTGCCGTCTTTACTGACGATCCTGGTTTTCACTACTCTGGGCCATTCCTCACCCATTGTCACCTTTATATATGGATATGTCTTGTCGTCACGCAGCAGAATATTATATTTCGGCTTGTACTGTTTGATCAGATTGCACTCTAATATAAAGGCTTCCATCTCGCTTTCGCACCGGATGTACTCAAACTCTGCGATATGGCCCACCATAGCTCTTACCTTGGGATCCATATTCCTAGATGACTGAAAATACTGTCTGACGCGATTTTTCAGCGATATTGCCTTTCCGACATAGATCACCTGTCCCAGACGATCTTTATGAATATAAACTCCCGGACAGTCCGGGAGTTTTTTGAGATTCTCTTTGATATCGAACATTTAATAAGGCCAGCCTCTTCTCTTTTTATCTTCGCGTTCCATGGCTATCTGCATAGCCTTTCTTTCACGCGCCCGGCGACGTTCAATTTCCCTGCGCTTCCTCGCCCTTCTTACTTTTACCCTGAATATGATGAATAAAACGATCAGCAGGAGTGCCGCTGCCACAGCCATATAAAAAGTCATGTCTGATATATAAAGAGCAGTCCATGGTCCGCCTTTTTTAACGGATCTGCTGATCACGACATCACTCTCGCCCGTCTTTTTACCGTCTTCATATATCTCAACAGTGCCGACCTTAGTACCTTTTTTTATCGGTGCCTCAACGTGATCTTTAATTATGATTTTAGTGTCGGCAATCGACTCATCAGCATTTTTCGGAAGTGTGACATAAGCTCCTTTTGGGGCGATCGTATCAACCGATGTATTATGTCCGTATTTAACTTTTATCTTGCCGGTGCCGGCGTTTTTGGCTATCAGTTCGTGAGATTTGTAATTCGCGGCTCCGTAATCGAACATTTCCGCAACATCTGCAAATCTCTGCTTGTTACCGGAATTCAGAGAAACACCTATCATCGTAAGACCATTCTTTTCGCAGGCTCCGACAAAGCAATATCCTGAAAGAGCCATAAATCCTGTCTTTACCCCTATCGTCCCATCATAATGAAGAGCTCCGTCTCTGAGCAGCAGATTAGTGGATTTAACTGTTCTTGCCGGATTCTTGTTATCTGCCGGCACTGTATACTGCGTCTTTTTTACTATCTTGCGAAACTCCTTTTTTTCCAGTCCGTACTGAGCGATCTTCGCAAGATCTCTTGCAGTAGTATGATGAACAGGATCATTCGTAAAGCCGTTTGGATTGATGTAATTAGTATGCGTGCACCCGATTTCCTTTGCTTTTTTGTTCATCTCCTTCGCGAAATCTTCGATGCTGCCGCTCATCTCGATCGCCAGTGCCAGCGCCGCATCATTCGCCGAATAGACCATGAGAGCATTCAGCAGCTGACGGACGGTCAGGACTTCACCCTCCTTAAGTCTGACATTATTTCCGGTAGGGAACACCGCTTCCGCAGGTATAGTGATCTTTTGATCCAGATCCAGTTTTTCCAGAGCAAGGATACATGTCATCATTTTCGTCAGCGAAGCCGGATACATTTCCTGTTCACTGTTTTTTTCATACATGATCTTGCCTGAATCAGCATCGATCAGCAAAGCCGCCTCTCCCTGAGGCTGCGGGAGATCACCTTCGTCTGCATTATCGGCTGCCAGAACAGATGCATCGAAACAGACAAACATCATTACCGCCATCAAAACGGCAATCAGCTTTTTTGCAAGAGAAGCAGACAATTCGGTGTCTGATCTCATTTTATCCGTCTTCATCAGTTCTTTAACCATGATACCTATTTGTGTTCCTCTTCAAAACGCTTCATAAAATCTATCAGTTTATCAACGCCTTCTTCAGGCATTGCATTATAAATACTGGCTCTCATACCGCCGACAGAACGATGACCGTTCAGATTCGTCATGCCTTCTTCTCTGGCTGCAGCCACAAATTCTTTATCCAGAGCTTCATCGCCGGTCACGAATACGACATTCATCAGCGAACGATCTTTTTCACTTACGGCTGCTTTATAAAAATCACTGCTGTCAATATAATTGTACAATTTTTCAGCCTTGCGCACATCACGTTCGTGCATTTCTCCGACTCCGCCCATGGCGAGAATATGTTTGAAAACTTCACCTGCGATATATATCGTGAAGCATGGCGGAGTGTTATACATCGAACCCTTGTCCGCATGTGTCTTGTAGTCAAGATATACAGGACAGTTCTCAGGAGCGTTTCCAATGAGATCCTCCCTGATGATGACTATCGTCATTCCGGAAGGAGCTATGTTTTTCTGGGCGCCTGCATATATCAGTGCAAATCTGCTGACATCAACTTCCTCTGAAAGAATGCATGAAGACATATCGGCAACCAGTGGGATATCTCCCGTATCAGGGATTTTGTTGAAGTGCACTCCGTGGATCGTCTCGTTGTAGCAGATGTGTACATAGTCAGCATCCTGTCTGAGATCCTCTGCCCTGATCTCAGGTATATAAGAAAAGTTTTTATCCTCTGAGGAAGCAACTATCTTTACATCACCAAACTTTGCAGCTTCCTTTGCAGCCTTTTTGCCCCAGGATCCTGTGATAATGTAATCTGCCTTTTTGTTCTTTGTCATCAGATTCATCGGAACCATCGAGAACTGCAATGTGCCTCCGCCCTGCAGGAACAGCACCTTGTAGTTTTCCGGAATATTCATCAGCTTTCTTAAGTTTGCCTCAGCATCATCAATGATCTGCTGAAACTCCTTTGATCTGTGGCTCATTTCCATTACAGATGTTCCGCAGCCTTTGTAGTTTGTAAGGTTTGCAGCAGCATCTTCCAGCACCTCGATCGGCAGCATGGAAGGACCTGCCGAAAAATTGTATACTCTTTCTTTCACGATCGTACCTCCGGTTTATTTAATAAAATCGGGTGATATTATAACACTTTACGCGTTATCGGTAAAGTGTTATAATACGCTTTATATCAACATCCGGCAACTTGTTCAGAGACGAAACAGGACCGGCCAGACGAACGGAAAGAAAGGCAAAATCAAATGTATAAAATTGCAACTCTAAACAAAATATCCCCAAAGGGACTAAGAACGCTTACTGACAATTATCAGATTATCGATGATCCTGACCAGGCAGACGGCATCATCGTCCGCAGCGCAGATATGCACGAAATGTCATTCTCAAAAGATCTTCTTGCTATAGCCAGAGCAGGTGCAGGAGTCAACAACATACCTCTGGAGCGTTGTGCCTCACAGGGTATCGTCGTATTCAACTCGCCGGGCGCTAACGCCAACGCAGTGAAGGAACTGGTCATCACAGGAATGCTCATGGCTTCAAGACATGTCCCTGAAGCATTGAGATGGACAGCTGCTCTCAAAGAAGAGGTGAAAAAGACTGTCGAAAAAGGCAAGAGCCAGTTCGCAGGAAATGAGATCAAAGGCAAGACGCTCGGAGTCATCGGCCTTGGTGCCATTGGTGTTCTCGTGGCAAATGCCGCAAGACAACTGGGAATGAAGGTCATAGGTTATGACCCGTACATCTCTCTGAAATCAGCACATGAACTTTCTAATAAGATCCCGGTCACAAGTGATATGGGCGAGATACTCGAAGTTTCCGACTTTATTACTATCCACGTTCCGGCCATTGACAGTACGAAGGGAATGTTCGATGCCAGACGCTTTGGCCAGATGAAAGACGGCGCTGTCCTGCTGAACTATGCCAGAGACACTCTGGTAAACGAAGATGCTCTGTTGGACGCACTGGAAAGCGGAAAGCTCCGTTACTATCTCACAGACTTTCCTAACAGCACTCTTATCGGACATGACAAAGTCATCGCCACACCTCATCTGGGAGCCAGCACTGCAGAAGCAGAAGACAACTGTGCTCAGATGGCTGCCGAAGAGCTGATGGAATACATCGAAAAAGGCAATATCTCGAATTCGGTCAACTATCCGAACTGCTCGCTGGGCGAAATGGATCCCGAGGCAAATGTAAGGATCGCGATCTTAAACCGCAACATTCCCAGCATGCTTGGCAAGATAACAGGTATCCTCGCCGATTTCAATATCAACATCCGCAACATGACGAACACCAGCAAGGGTGATTACGCATGCACGCTTATTGATATAGACGGCGATGAGGATGTCACCGCAGAGGAATTTCTTCACAAAATGGATTTTGAAGGCATCGTCAGTGTCAGACTGTTGAGGCTTCCTAAATGATCCGTCAAAAATAACATCAAAAAACCGGGACAGCGGATGCATATCAGATCCGGTCCCGGTATTTTTATCGTTTCGTATCACTCCAGACTTTGTTGAACAGCATACCCAGGCAGAACGTCCAGGCCATGAAAAAAAACCAGAACATCAGAGCTACGATCGTTGCCATGGAACCGTAAATGATATCATACTTTGCCACAGATGATGTATATATCGAATAGAAGAACGTTACCAGCAACAATCCCACAGAAGCAAATATGCTGCCCGGGATGATCTCACGATACCTGACCTTCTTTTCCGGCATAGTGTAATAATAGACACTGATGATCATGAAAAACAATCCCAGAGCGATCGGCCACCTGAGATACATCCATATTTCAGGATCATGGAGCAGCAGTTCTATCACTTTGCCTCCGTATGACATGAACACAAGAGCAACGATTATCGTGATCAGAGTCAAAAAGATGTTTATTATAGCCCTGAATCTCTCATGCCAGTAGCCTTTGCCTGTCGACCACCCCTCTGTATTTATGAAATTATTGATCCTCATCATGGAAAACTGCGCTCTTGATGCAGCCCACAACGCAATCAAAACATAAATAATATTGGTAAATCCTCCGGATTTATATGTCAAAAGGTTCTTCAGCGTTGTACCCAAAGTGCCCTCTGCATTCTCCAGGATCCATCCTATAGCATCATCAAGCGTGGTCCCTAAAACTGCACCCAGTATCTGAGAAATCAGCAGCACCATAGGCACCAGCGACAGCATCAGATAAAAAGCTATCTGGGCGGCCATTCCCTGATAATACGGATCATTGAGCTGCTGAAAGCCCAGTGACACCATTTTTCTAAACCGACTTTTTTCTCTCATCAAGCAGCTCCCTCAATTTGCGCAGTGCATTCCCCCTGTGGCTGATGCTGTTCTTTTCATCAGCCTCAAATTCTCCGAATGTACGTGTATGCCCTTCGGGTATGAACAGCGGGTCGTATCCGAATCCCGCTTCACCTCTGAGCTCCGGGATAACATGACCTTCAACTGTTCCACGGGCAACCAGTTTTTCGCCGCTTGGAAATACCATCGTTATTACAGATACAAAACGTGCCGTTCTTTCCTCCGGCGGATATTCCTTTATCATCTCTATCAGTTTTGCATTATTGGCTTCATCATCGCCGTCCTTTCCGGCGAATCTTGAGGAATACACTCCCGGAGCCTTGCCCAGACAATCGACCTCCAATCCTGAATCATCGGCTATCGTCGGCTTGCCGCAAAGCTTCATTATACCCTCTGCCTTGAGAAGCGAATTCTCTTCGAATGTCTCTCCTGTCTCTTCGATCTCAACATCCGGCACTCCGGCA
>CADCRD010000083.1 GCA_902803725.1 uncultured Eubacteriales bacterium | reverse complement strand
GCTTTTGCCTCGGTTTCGTCCATTTGCGCAAAGCACATGATGATGATCTTGTCACCGACACTGACCTGACGTGCCGTAGCACCATTCAGACATATAACACCGCTGCCGCGTTCACCTGCGATCGTATATGTTTCAAAACGCTGACCATTATCGATATCAGCTATCAGCACTTTTTCATACTCTAAGATGCCTGCCTGCTCCAGCAGTTCTTCATCGATCGTAATACTGCCAACGTAATTGAGTTCCGCCTGAGTAACTGTCGCTCTGTGGATCTTTGCTTTAAGCATGTCTACTAACATCCGGATGTCCTCCTTTGATCTCTTATATTATATCATACTTTGCTATATCTCTATAGCAGGATCTCCGACAAAGAAATTGTCGATAAGTCTCGTATCTCCGATCCTCACAGCCATGGCAACAAGGTCGCCTTCTTTGAATGTTTCAACAGGCTGCATCGTTGAACCGTCCACTACTTCCACGTATTCCGGAGATGCCAGCGGTTCAGAAGCCAGTTTGACCATCATCGCTTCTCTCAGTCTCAGTGAATCTCTCTCTCCGCCACCGACCAGAGTCTGTCCCATTCTGATCGTTTTTGACAATATCAGCGCAGCCTTTCTTTCGTCTTCACTCAGATATGTGTTTCTGGAGCTCTTCGCAAGACCATCTGCTTCTCTTACTATCGGGCAGCCCACGATCTCTATGCCAAAACTGAGGTCTCTTACCATTCTCTTAATGATCGCCAGCTGCTGCGCATCTTTCTTTCCGAAAAACGCCTTGTCAGGAGTAACGATATTAAAGAGCTTGCTGACGACTGTGCATACACCTCTGAAGTGACCTGCTCTGGATGCTCCGCAAAGCGTCTCGCTCAGCACATCAATATCAACATATGTACAAAGGTCTTCTTCATACATCTCACTTACTTCGGGATGGAATACCATGTCAACACCCGCTTCTTCCATGATCTTGCAGTCATGTTCAAAGTCACGCGGATATGTATCAAGGTCTTCATTGGGCCCGAACTGGATCGGATTAACGAAAACACTCGCTACCGTGCGGTCGCACTGCTCATGAGAAGCTTTCATCAAAGAAGCATGCCCTTCATGGAGGAAGCCCATTGTCGGGCAGAGCCCTACTGTCAGCCCTTCATTCTTCCATTCTCTTACCTGTTTTCTGACTTCATCGATCGTTGTTGCTATGATCATTACTTTCTCCTTCTATAGCTGCTTAAATGGTTGATTTATTTTCTTATTCATTAAGTAATTTTTTTATTTCTTCATACGATCTTTCCGGATGTTTTGCCTGAGCGACCGGCAGGATCTTTTTTGACAGCAGTTTGTAAAGCTGTTTTTCCTCTTCACGGGTAAAAACTCCTTCATCTGCCCCGTGCACCTTTTCTTCATTTTCTGCGTCAAAGCTGTCCAGATGCTTGACAATAGTTCCGATATCTCCGCGCTCCAGCGGCCCAGTCAGACTCGACTCAAGGCCATCTTCAAGAACATGCTGCACATTTCCGCGGACAAGGGGTCCCAGCGCAGATACCGCATCCTCCGGAGAAAAGCCGCATCTTCCCAGTATGTCAACACTTTCTTTGATGAGGCCTACCATCAGATTGCTGGCTATTGCAGCTGCACAGTGGTATCCGATCTTGTTTTCCCCGTCGATCCTCTGATAGCGCAGCCATACGCTTTTCATCAGACCTTCTATGTCGCCGATCCTTTCCTCGTCTCCTTCAACAGCGAAAAAAACATCCGCAAGTTCTTCGTAAGCACTGTACTTGCTGCTTACTGCGAACAGGGGATGAACGGAATATCCATATGCACCAGTTTCTTTAATGTCAGGAAATGCTAAGCGTGCTGAAAGAGCTCCGCTGCAGTGGCAAATCAGTTTGCCCCGGATCGGGCACTGGGCAACCTGCCTGTAAACATCTGTGATGCTCCCGTCAGGTACCGTAAGGAACAATACATCGCTGTTCTCAATCAGCTCTCCCATGTTGTCAAATGCACGGGAATCAGTAAACTCAGCAGCCTCTTCGGCCGATGCAGTATTACGGCTGTAATAACCTGTAATCTCTTTGCCGTGTTTGCTAAAGTATTTTCCAAGTGTGAATCCAACCTTGCCGGCTCCTATAAAACCTATTCTCATAATGATCACCTCAATTCTTAAATTCTGCGATCATTGCTCCGGCCGGATCCGATCCTTTTCAATATTGAATCTGGTACAGTTTCAAGTAAGAATACCGTCCACCGAAAGCAGTATAGCACCTGCATAAAAACATGTAAAGGAAAAAGTTAAAGAGTGCCCTTTTCAGCTTACAGCCGTTGCTATACCCGCCATAACTATCATTATAATAAATGAATACAGTACATATCCCGCAATTCGAAGTCTCGTATCTTCTGACCGGGTAAGCGGCAGCCTGCCGGCTATGTCTCTGTAATTCCCACACACCAATGTTGATGCAAACAGCCATATCGCAAGGCATATGCCATCTGCAGTACCAAAATCATCGGATTTTGATGCGCTGATCCCGGGAATGGCAAACGACAAAATGAACATATACCACAATGCCGCAGCAATCATCTTTCCGGGACTGAAAGTTCGAAAACCCGGCGGCAGCCAGCTGTTTTCAGCCTTTTTATCTGCTTCTTCCGGTACCGGCCCGGCCAAACTGTTCAGTTTTGCTGACAGTTCACTGACACTCTGATATCTGTCTTCCGGATCGATACGGGTGCATTTTTCGATCACATTTCCAAAAGCCTGCTTTCCCTTTCCATTCAGATCCGTCGTACTGTCCTCGATGCCGGTGAGCTTTCTCAATAAAACACCCAGAGCATATATATCAGTCCGCGCATCTGACTGGCCAAACCCATACTGCTCCGGCGCAGCATAACCTGCCGTTCCGATCAGCTCAGTATCCCTGTCCTTACCATCCTTGAACTGTTTGCCGGCATTGAAATCCAGCAGAAACACCTTCTCTTCCTCATTCAGCATGATATTCGATGGTTTTATATCTCTGTGCACTATCTGAGGATCATGATCGTGAAGCGGCTCAAGTATCCGGCAAAGCTCACTGACTATTTCTGATGCCTCTTTGACTGAAAACGTTTTTTCAGTCAGCATATCAGCCAGTGTTCTCCCGTTGATGTATTCCTCGATCAATATAAGCTCCCCGTCACTTTCAGCCAGTTCATAGATTTTTGGGATCCCATAAGGTTCTTCCATTTGCAATATCCTGAACACTTCCGGGTCGAAAACAGACAGAGTTTTGCGCACAAAAATACGGCCGGTCTCAATATGCCTTACCAGCTCGATCCTGCGGGCAGCGTCGATCTCGTCTATCTTTTTGTAATATGATAATGTCAGTTCATCTTCTGCTCTCATATTCAGAGTATACCATACCGTGAAAACAAATGTGAGGCTGCATTTGGCAATGCTGCCTGATTCAGCTATACTGTTGTCACAGGTAAGCGAAAAAACACCAGCGAACAGAGAGGTAAGATAATTATGAAAGATGAACTGACAACGGGACATCTCGACAGAATACTGTCAAATGTATCAGGAGAAAAAGAAACAAATACTTTTATTGATAGCTATGCTGAAGATCAATACAGTACTTTCAGTGACTATATCAATGCATATATACAGAGCCATGATCTTGATACGGCTGAAATAATCAGAAACAGCCGTATCAGCACTAACTATGTCTATAACATTCTGAATGGCATCACCAAAAGTCCGGGGCGCGACAAGATCCTGGCTCTTTGCATTGCCTCAGGGATGACAAAAAAAGAAGCTGACAGAGCACTGACATTAGCCGATAAATCCCGCCTCTATTCAAAAAATGAGCGCGATATCCGGATAATAGTCTGTCTGAATGAAGGGATCCGCGATGTTACCTTAGTAAATCTTCGTCTTGAAAAATACGGACTTCCCCTGATCGAAGCCTGACACTGCATGGGGTTTTCGTGTTGTCAGCACGACAGCACACTGTTTTGGCATTGTATAATATTCTCCAATTGAAAAGAACGCAGTTTACAGTTGCGCATCCAATATCACTGTTCATAAAAAAGGAGGATAGTAATATGTCAAAAGACGGAATGAAAACTTGTCCAACATGCGGAGAGCAAATAGCAGCTTCAGCAAAATCATGTCCAAATTGCGGGGCAAAAAACAAAAAACCTTTCTTCAAAAGACCGATCGGAATAATAATAATCCTGGTAGTAGTCATCGGTGTCATCGGTTCATTCGCCGGCAGCGGAGGCTCGGACAGTGATCCAGCCGGCTCATCAGACAGCGCCTCCAAAGAAAAGAAAATCGAATATACTGCATACAGTGTCAACGAGATGATGAAAGACCTCGACGAAAATGCTGCAAATGCCGACGAAAAATACAGAGATAAATATGTCGAGATCAGCGGCAAGCTCGGGACCATCGACAGCGAAGGCGACTACTTTGACCTGATGCCAACGAATGATGAATTTGCCGTATTGGGCGTAACGTGCAACATACAAAATGACGATCAGCTCGCACAAATCAAAAAGCTTAAAAAAGGTGCGAAGATGACCGTCCGCGGACAGATAACTGATGTCGGTGAAGTGATAGCTTATTCACTCGACATCGACGAGATCAAATAGTATCTATAATTGATGTAAGAGAGGATTTTTCAAAAGCCCGGTGATCACGAAATGACCATCGGGCTTTTTTGACGTTAATGCGTTTCTTTATTTTGCAACATTCTTCATAAGATAATCGTATACTTCGCCGGCAGTTTCAAGTGCCATTACATCATCAGTGATACGATCTGCTTCTGCTTTACTCCATCGAGCGATCTCAGAGCGAGTTTTCAAAACGGATGTCGGCGATACCGAGAATTCCTCAAGTCCGAAACTGATAAGCATCGGGATCAGCAGCGGATCAGCTGCTGCTTCACCGCACATTCCAACCGGTATGCCTGCGTCGATCCCTGATTCAATAATTCTCCTTATCGCTCGAAGAACAGCCGGATCATAGGCTTTGTACAGATAAGCAACATTACTGTTGCCCCTGTCGCAAGCCATTATATACTGCGTCAGATCATTCGTTCCGATACTGAAGAAATCACAGTATTTCGCCAGGACATCAGCTATCACAAATGCAGCCGGAGTCTCTATCATCGTGCCGACCTTCGGCATCTTCATATCCATCTCTTCTGCCAGATCACTTACCATAGCACGGACCGCTTTCATCTCTCCCACGGTCGTGACCATCGGAACCATGATCCAGAGATTACCTGTTGTATCGTTATTGGCACGGATCAGCGCACGCAGCTGCAGTTTGTACTGTTCTTCGTTCTGCAGGCAATAACGCACTGCCCTGAAACCGAGGAACGGGTTTTCCTCTTTAACCAGATTCATATACGGGATCTCTTTGTCACCGCCAACATCCAGTGTACGGATTATGATAGTTTTTCCTTCAAGAGTATCACAGACCTTCTTGTATGCCTCATACTGCTCCTGCTCATCCGGCATACTGTCACGATCCATAAACAGGAATTCAGTCCTGAAAAGACCTACGCCCTCGCCATCACGTTCCTTTGCCTGTATTCCGTCTTTAGGATTTCCGATATTGCAGAACACTTCTTTTTTCGCACCGTCCAAAGTAAGAGTTTCCCTGCCTATGAACGATTTCAGCATTTCTTTTTCTTTCAGATATTCATCTCTTCTGGCTTCGTATTCCTCCACCTGACTCACAGCAGGATCATTGATGACTTCACCGTTTGAACCATCTACGATCACCGTACTGCTGTCTTTCAAAGTAACTGTAGCATTGAGAACACTCAGAACAGCCGGTATCTCAAGTGCTCTTGAAAGTATCGCGGAATGTGATGTCAGACCGCCGCTCTCAGTGACGATAGCAGCGATATTATCTCTGTTCAGCTCTGCTGTCATTGACGGTGTGAGATCATTTACTACCAGAACTGTTCCGGCTGGCAGTGTTTTAAGATCAGCTTCTTCGATCCCCAGCAGGATCTTGAGAAGCCGTGTCTTGATATCCTCAACGTCGGTCGCTCTCTGCTGTGTCAGCTCGTCCTCAGCACTGGCGAACATCATCTTGAACATATCCAGCACTGTTTCTGCGGCAGCCTCGGCACAGATGCTGTCATTTTTTATCATATCATCCATCTGGCTGACCATAAACGGATCTGACAGCATTACCATATGGCCGCGGATGATCTCAGCCTCTTTCGGATTGACCGATTTTTCCATTTCCTGTGCCAATGCCTCTGTTCTTTCCTTGAACTGTTCAATAGCATCGTGTAATCTTTCGGTCTCACCGTCAGGATCAGCGACCTGACGCTGCTCATATGTTACCTTTTGCTGTCTGATCGTAACGACCTTACCTATTCCGATACCCTCAGAAGCAGCTATTCCTTTTAACATCTTATTTTCCTCCTGTAAAAGCAGTGCTCATGATCAATAAATAACCATGAGCACCCAACAGTTCCAATGATTAATCCTCACCTAATCCGTTATCGATCATTTCAACTGCCTTAGCCAGTGCTGCTTCTTCATCCGGACCGTCAGCTGTAACTTCAACCTCCATTCCACATTTGATAGCGCTGGCAATAATGTTCATAAGACTCTTGGCATTTACAGTCTTGCCCTCGCATACGAGATTGATGTCGCTCTGAAACTTAGCCATTTCGCCTACAAATACAGTAGCAGGTCTCATATGAAATCCCTGTGAATTTACTACCTTTGTTACTTTTGATACCATGGTGATCTCCTTTCAATGAGTTAATAATACTTCATTCATTATATCATATATCATTATTTCATATTCTGATATTCGTTTTAATTTTATTTAAAACAGTCCTTGATCTGTGCCATCAGCGCTTATTGTGAAACCGGCTGTTTTTTCTTCAGCAGAGCCAGCATTACCATACCTGCCGCAGCACCGGCAACAAGAGCTATTATGTATCCCAGAACATGTCCGACTACCGGGAATACGAATATGCCGCCGTGAGGAGCCATCAGTGTACATCCGAATGCCATTGAGAGCGCGCCGCCCAGAGCCGAACCGACTATGCATGAAGGTATTACTCTCAGCGGGTCAGCAGCCGCGTATGGGATAGCGCCTTCTGTGATGAAGCAGAGTCCCATGATATAGTTGACCGGACCAGATTTTCTCTCGTTGTCTGTCCATCTGTTCTTGAAGAATGTTGTGGAAAGAGCGATGGCGATCGGCGGGATCATGCCGCCTATCATTACAGCTGCCATGATGCTGTAGTTGCCGTTTGCCAGCATTCCTGTTCCGAAAACATAAGCTGCCTTGTTGAATGGGCCACCCATATCTATTGCCATCATGCCTGCCACGATGCATCCGAGCAGGATCGCAGAAGAATCACCCATTGATGACAGCGCATTAGTCAGGCCTGAATTGATCATTCCGATGAACGGATTTATCGCGAACATCAACAGCGACATCAGCGTTATGCCGAGCAGAGGGATTATCAGGACAGGCATCATTCTCTGAACGAATTCAGGCATTTTTCCGAATAGCTTGTTCAGCATCAGAACGATCAGGCCGCCTGCGAAACCAGCCAGCAGAGCACCCAGGAATCCCGATACAGCTGCAGCATCTCCTGCAGGTTCAGCAAATGTGCTGCCTGCTGCAGCCAGTGCACCGCCTGTAAAGCCGACTGCGATCGCCGGTCTGTCTGCGATACCGTGAGCGATAAAACCTGCAAGTACCGGCAGCATGAATCCGAATGCAACTCCGCCTGCACCCTTGAAGAATGCTGCGGCAGCTGTATAAGTACCGAAATTTCCGTCCCTCGGTGCTCCTGCCAGTGTATCGATCAGAAATGCCAGAGCGATCATGATACCGCCGCCGATAACGAATGGCAGCATGTATGAAACGCCGTTCATCAGTGCTTTGTAAATCTTTCTTCCCATACTCTCATTCAGAGTATCAGCCTCAGCTGATTCTGTGAGTGCCTCACCTTCAAATACCGGACAACTGTCACTAAGAGCTTTGTTTATCAGTTCTTCAGGCTTGTTGATGCCGTCTGCGACCTTTGTCTTAAGAACTTTCTTTCCTGCAAATCTCGCCATTGCGACCTGTTTGTCTGCAGCAACGATGATAGCCTCAGCTGCTGCGATATCATCAGCAGTCAGTTCGTTCTTTGCCCCGCCTGAACCATTCGTCTCGACCTTGATGGATATTCCCATCTCCTCTGCCTTTTGATTCAGAGCCTCAGCAGCCATGTAAGTATGCGCGATACCTGTCGGGCATGCTGTTACTGCAAGTACTCTGTAAGCACCTTCTTTTGTTTCTTCAGATGCTGCCGCATCCTCAGAAACTGCAGCTGCAGAAGCTTCGTCTGCACTTTCTTCAGCCTCTTCCGGGAATTTTGCAGCTTCAGCCTTGTTCAGTTCATCCAGGAAAGCCTCACCGCTTTCTGCAGCAAGCAGACGCTTTCTCAGATCGAGATCCATCAGCAGTGTCATCAGCTTTGCCAGTACATCCAGATGCAGATCGCCATCCATCGGGGCTGCTATCATGAATACCAGATTCGAAGGCTGACCGTCCGGTGCGCCATAATCGATCCCCTCCGGAACAGTCATCGCTGCCAGACCCGGATTGATTACCGAATCACTCTTGCAGTGCGGAATTGCAATACCTTCACCAATAGCCGTAGTACTCTCACTCTCTCTTTTCAGGATACCATCTGTGTATACCTGTTTGTCGGAGAGATTGCCGGCCTCGTCATGCTTGTCGATGAGCATGCTGATCGCTTCGTCTTTTGTCTTGGCCGGAGCGTTTATCACGATCGATTCCGGCTTTAACAGATCTCTGATTTTCATTTCGACATTCTCCTTTCAATTTCCTCTCTCGATGCCAGACCAGGTGAGCAGGCCGTTGCCGAGCCTGCAGCCGTTCCCAATCGTAACGCATATTCATAACTGTTTTCCTTTATATATCCGGCAACAAAGCCGGCTACCATCGAATCTCCGGCACCCACGGAATTAACTGTTTTTCCGGGGATCGGTTCCTGCACGATAACATCATCCGTTTCAGTAACCATGACTGCTCCCTTTGAGCCTCTTGAAATAATGACGTTGCGCGCACCTCTTCTTCTGAGTTCCTTAGCACCTTCGATGATCTGTTCCGTTTCATCCATCGGGCTTTCCAGCATCTCAGACAGTTCATCATTGTTCGGCTTTATCAGGAAAGGTCTGTAAGCGAGTACATTCATCAGCAGATCTCCCGTCGCATCCACGACTACCGGAATACGCATTCCATCGGATCTGTCTGATACAGTGAGGCATGCAAGGATCTGCTCATATGTGTCCTCCGGCATGGTTTTTGGTACCGAACCGCTGATGATCAGAATATCGTCATCTGAAAGAGCCTTTATCCTGCCAAGCAGCTGTTCTGCAGCTGCCTCTGTTATATGAGGGCCCTGCCCGTTTATCTCGGTCTCGGTAATGCTGTCACCTTCACCGGATTTGATCTTCATGTTTATTCTTGTTATTCCTTTTGACTCATCCAGCTCGACAAATGCTGTTCTGATACCTTGATTCTGGAGCCCTTCTTCCAATGCTCTGCCGGTGAATCCGCTTATGAATCCCATAGCCGTCGTATCAAGACCCAGCTCGTTCAGGATGATAGAAACGTTGATTCCTTTTCCGCCAAAATAATACTCTTCACCTGCTGTACGGTTCGTTTCACCCAAAGTGAATCCGTCCATTTTCACCACATAATCTATAGCAGGATTGAAAGTCACTGTATATATCATTTCGTTACCTCCTCTTTCTCATTGATATAGATCATTCCGCTGCAGCAATTATCTTTGCTTTCTTTTCATATTTTTTATCGGGACATTTGTCAGTTATGATAGTCACATTGCCGATGTCAGCAAAGCTTACAGAAGAAACTGCGCCGAATTTGCTGCTGTCTGTCAGGATATATGCCTCGGCAGAACGCCTGACAGCCTCTTCCTTCACCATTGCTTCTTCAATATCAGGCGTCGTCAGTCCCTTTTTGATATCGATTCCGTTCGTGCCGATAAACGATTTTGTGAACCCATATCGTCTCATGCTTTCACATGCCAGTGTTCCGGCTATTGCCTCTGTAAGATACTTTGCCTGTCCTGCAAGGATGTATGATTTGAATCCCAGTTCGGACAAGCGAATCGCATGTCTCATTCCATTCGTCACGTATGTGGCCTTTCTGTTCTCAAGATTTTCTATCAGAAAACCTGTAGTTGTCCCGGCATCTATAAAAATAAAATCATCGTCCTCGATAAGGCTGGCTGCATATCTTCCGATCGCACGCTTTTCATCAACAAAAAGCATCGATTTTTCAGCCATGCCACTCTCTCTGGCGATGATTCCTTTATCTGTTGTTTTATCAATAGCGACCGCTCCGCCGAATACCTTTTTGATCTCGCCGGCATCATCCAGCGAAGATATGTCTCTGCGGACAGTCGATTCACTGACATTCATCATTATGGCAAGATCGTGCACTGTAACAGCTGACTGCCGCCGCACTTCATCCTTAATGATCTGAAATCGTTCCTGCTGTAACATCATGATCCCTCTTTCGGTGATACGAATCATCTGCATAAGCAGATTTCTTTTCCAACGATTATATATTACCAGTTTATCATGGCGCAGTCAATCATTTTCCGTCAAAATTAATCATTTTATTTCAATTTTAATCATATTCGTTCACGGCCACTTACAAAATTCTCTCGATAATGATTTGCACCTGCATCACTGTATCTTACAGAACAAATACGCTCTCTGCTCTGCGTCCAAAGCTGAGCGCGAGAGCTTCTCTATGCGAAAGAAAGTTCGGATCATCGAAAAACTTAGCCTGATTCGGACAGCACTTTATACAAGCCTGACATTTTATGCAGATGCCTGAGATCTGTGCCGGGTCATCCGAGCTGATGCTGCCCATCGGACACCTGTCCGCACATTCCATACATTTATGACATTTTTCTTTGTCTGTCTTCGGTTTTGCCTTAAGGAAAACCGCCGGCTCCCCATCTGTTCGTCTTGGGGTGTAGTAAGGTCCGGGCGGAGTGTTTCCCGGAATGTCATTTTCATCAAGTATAAGCTCTGAGCCTCCATTATCCGCAGCTGTACAGCCGGCTGTTGTTTCGGCCGACAGGATCTTTTCGCAGATACGTTCAGTGAATCCCCTGACAGCACGCATGTCCTGTTCGTCCGGACGTCCTGATGCCAGACTCTCGCAAAAAGAGTGCTCGCTCGCGACAGCTGCCGCACCAACGACAGCAAACCCACTGTTCCTCATTTCCATAGTCAGCTCAGAAAGTCCGTCATCAAACGATCTGTTTCCAAAACATACGAAAGGGATGCAGAATGTCCCCGCAGCACTGCGAAAACCGGACTGTATGAAGGGCAGGATCTTGTTTGGGACTCTGCCGGCGTAAACAGGAACACCTACAACAAGGAGCTCATCCGGTCCAAAACGGATAATGTCATATCTGTTCTCAGGTCTCAGAAAGTCAAACTCCATATACTCTGCCTGCAGCATCTCAGCAGCTGCCCTGCCTATGCACTCAGAAACCTTTTGGACATTTCCCGTCGGGCTGAAAAATGCAGCCGTAACCTTTTTGATCTTCATAAGCCTAACCTCTTGCTCAGCTGTATTAATTATATCTAAATACTATTATGACTTTTTTGTTATTAATTTTAACAGATAACCATTGTTTGTGCTATAATTCGGACATGAAAAACAGCAAAACGACAGATCACAAAAATAGCGATAAAACAATGATACTAGCCAGCGCTTCGCCCAGACGTATCGAAATGTTCAGAAAGAACGGTTTCGACCCAAAGGTCATCCCTTCAGATTATGAGGAAAAAATCCCGGATTTTATGACTCCGGCAGAAACAGTTATGTTCCTCGCACTGCAGAAAGGACTCTCTGTTTATCGAACTCTTTGTTGTTCTGATCTTTCGAAAGCAGACTCCGGTACCTTTGAGGAAAAATTCTCAGCAAGAGATTCAATTGATCCGAATGAATATATGATCATTTCAGCTGATACTATCGTTGTAGACTACACTGAAGGAAGGATCCTGGGAAAACCAAAAAGCGAAAAAGAGGCATACGAAATGCTCTCTTCTCTTTCAGGACGTTCGCATCATGTTCTGACCGGAGTATGTCTGATCTCCCGCAATAACGATCAGTTCATAAAATGTTTTTATGAATCCAGTGAAGTATTTTTTAAAGACATACCGGTTGACGAACTATATGCTTATGTAAAGACCGACGAACCCTATGACAAAGCCGGCGGCTATGCCATCCAGGAAACCTTTGGCAAATATACAGATCATATTATCGGAGACCTTGACAATATCATAGGCTTTCCGTTTCAGCGATTTCTCAAAGAAGCAAACATCACTCCGATCAAATGACCGAAACCGGCATCAATTTCCTGCAGCAAATTCCCTGCTCATGTTGTATCTGAACACCTCAGAGATCTCCCTGTCATATCCCGGATAGAATCCCGTCGGCATCCCGAGCTTTATTATTGCTCCCCTGTTGTAGAGCAGAAACAGCTTGCCGTTGTTCCTGTCAAAAGACAGCCCCTCTATCTCACCCTGCTTTTTCACATCGTTGAATGTCTTTTCTGGTTCGACCATGGCACTTTTTGCGCCCCTCCTGATCCTGGTGCGGTAAAGATGATCCGGCTCGCCCTTGTCTGCATCTCCGTCGTCAGCAGTAATATATAGATATCCATTGCTGCAGGCGATCCCCTGTATCCATTTCGGTGGTTCTTTCAGGAGAACCTTTCCAAGGTATTCCCCGTTCATGAGATCATATTTGTAAATATATCTTCCGCTCTCTCCCCCGACCCAGGAGCACATCCATACCGTCCTGTGTTCAGGATCGACCGCGATCCCGGAGCATTCCTTCTGGCCACTCTCAGGTTCAAACGGAAATGTCCTTTTGAGTTTCAGAGTGTCCGCGTCATATATCGAGATCTGTATGTTGCTGCTGACACCATCCATAAAGAATTCGGTTCCTGCATATATCTCTCCCATATATACATCTATGTCGCCTATGTGGTTCACCTCTGACTCATACCCCTCGAACGGCTCCGTGTTTTCAGCGATCTTATTCATTTTCGCATCATATTTTGCCAGCGACTGGCTGCCGCTGATCCAGCAGAATCCGTCTTCATAGCACACGCCCTGTCTTCCGTCTACAGGATATGACTGCTCGAGTTCGTAACTTGTCTCTATCTCCATACATCCCGTGCATATGATGGCCGTAAGAGCCAGCAGCACGATCGAAATCTTCCTCACTGTTTAGTCCTCATTTCAT
>CADCRD010000082.1 GCA_902803725.1 uncultured Eubacteriales bacterium | reverse complement strand
GCTTCAGTTAAAATCCGACAGGGATCAAATTGTCCAGAAGAATGCCAAGCGCTGCTGAACTTCCAACGGTTTCTTCCAGCTTTTCCATAATGAGGCCGAGGCCAAAACAGCGCTTAGAACGACTAAAACAGCGTTCTACTTCTATCCGGTCAATCATATCCTGATGAGCCTGTTTCTTTTCAAGTTTGCTCTCAACCGTATCTATTGACGGACGGCCAATCTTCGGCCCGCTTATGCGTATGTTCCTGTTTGCGCAATACTTTCGATTCTCTTTGTTCCGATAGATCTGGTCTGCAAGTACCCGTTCAGGATAATGTCCCGTCCTCGCATAATAGCTTTCTATTGCGTTAATCAGATGCCTGGATTCGTTATATGCTTCATAAGAATAATACTCTACACGTGAGTTGTTTTCCGCATCAAGGCTGATGTCCATTTTAGGGCCAAACTCTGTCGGATTCGGGGTCTTACCCCTTACTATCGGACGGATAAAAGGCATATGGAGGCTGACGATCCGGTTTTCTACACGATTTGTTTTGTTGTCATACATGTACTTTTGCTGATCGTACAGTTTACGGATCGTTTCAACCTGCCACGCTTCTTTATCATTAAGACAGGTAAATTCATTTACCAGATTGTCCAGATACTTTAGATTTCGGCGTACACAACCAAGCATGAACCTGATAACCTGGCGGATTTCCTGCATGCGTCGTTTCTTTTTCTTTGCAAGATCAAGATATCTGCTACGAGCCACCCTGCAATACGTTCGAGGCTTTTTCTGACCTGTTGATTTGCAGATGCGGCTTATGATCTGATCGAGCTTCTCGCGTGCTTCATTCAACAGAGAAAAATCCTGAGGATAACGGATGTTTACCGGGCAGCATGTTGCGTCAAGAATCAGCGTGCCGGTATTGCCAACGCTGCCAAGGAATATAGCTTCAATCCTGGTATTTGCACCCCGAAGAATACCTGTTGCCATGATATCAGCGGCCATTTCCATACTGCACCGCCACTTGTCTTCTGAACTAGTGTTTGTAACAGAATCAGGATCGACAGCATTATCGGAAACAGACTGGTCATCGCTTGTAGAAGTTTTTTTTTCAAATTCAATTATTTGATCTGTGATCTCTTTCATAGCGTCCAGATCAAGGCGCTTTCTGAAAAGAGTCATCATGCCTGGATCAAACAGAGGATCAGATGTATATTTTGAGACGCCAAGGAAATACTGCAGATAGGGGTTTTCCTGGATGGCTTTAACAGTGGCCCGGTCTGACAGATGCATGACGCGGCGGATAATCAACGAACCCAGCGCAACCCGGAAAGGAATGGCTACATTACCAGTATTCCGTCCGCTCTCCTTGTCGAACTTAGCTGCATAAATATCCTCAAGGGAATCCCAGGGTATCTTTTCCGACAGCTTTACCCATCGGTTATTCTCATCAATGGGGAACCCGAAAGGACAATTGAAGTCAAACATGCCTATTTGTTTCATGCTGCGTCTAAGGTACATAGGTGTGCCCTCCAAAGTGATGTCAGGACAAAACTGCAAGGTTTTTTATGGGAAATCCTTGTATTTGCCGAAATGGAACTTGCACTTTTATTATAACATTAACACGCCTGAATCCTGCATAAAATAAGGCTGTTTGAATAAAAAAGGACATCTTTCAGCAGACACTAATTATCCTCTGCCGTCACAGAGATGACAGAATTCTCTGATACTTCTATGCCATTTTCCCCGAGTAGTGTCCTTAATTCCGCTCCCCCATATCTGCCGTGAAAATTCCCGCCTTTTCCGTTGACAAGATCGCCCTCAAATTGCTCTCTGTCTATTTCATGCCATGCAACCGTTATCTCATTTTCACCATTCTTAATAACAAGTCCGTCTTTTTGTTCTTCAGCAGCCTCAGTTTCCGAAGCAGCCCCGCTTTCAGCCTTCTTCGCAGCCGCGGGCTGTCCGCCGCAGGCACAGATCGAAAGCACAAGAATCAATACTAAAAAAGCCATCCATGTGGATGACCTGGTTGGACTGCCGCTTTTCTGCTCCGGGCAGGGATGGGAAAAAGATATCCCCCTGTGGGCAAATGATAAAATGGACAAGCTGCATCTTGAAGGCTCATTCCGGCTTGCCTACAATGCATCTGTCTTTGCCAGGGAG
>CADCRD010000081.1 GCA_902803725.1 uncultured Eubacteriales bacterium | reverse complement strand
CGACAGCGGGGCCAGGGTGCCGTTGCCGTTGGTGGAGAAGTCGGTGCAGTCGGCGGGATAGACGCAGATCATGGGGTATCACCTCCAAAAGGGTAAAAAGAAAGCGCCTCTTGATGAGACGCTCACGTATTAAGACGAAGTTGAACCAGTTAATCACAGAATGTCTGTGTCATTCTTCAGTATCATAAATTGTTCTCTGATAATCGCAATGATCTCATCCGCATTTTCCTTCCTGCCGCCTTTCAGCCAGGCGAACAGGATACTGATCGTGAATCCGGTTCTGACAGACAAATAGTATTCCGTATGCGCTCGGGGTAAATTAGGAAGAACGCCGTATCTTTCTTCCAGAATATACGCGTTTTTCATGTGACAGGTAAAAATGATATCCGGGCGGCTGATCCTCATGAGTATTTCGAGAATCTGGTAATTCTCAATCCAGTAATTGACAAAATGTCGTGCCAGATCGAATTCACCGCGGTAATCCGGCGGTCGGTAACTACTGAAAGCTGCTTGAAATGCCGCATCGCATTTCCAGAGGAACACATCCAATATATTGTCAAAGCAGCGATAAAAAGTGGTTCGGGCGATTCCCGATTTACGCTGTATATCGGTCACTGAAATCTTGTCATAGGATTTTTGATCCATCAATTTCAGGATACAGTCGTATATCAGTTCCGCGGATTGCTCTGACCGTCTGTCTTCACGGATATGGTACATAGCGTCCTCCTGATGTGCTACAATTTTTTTAAATTTGTAGCTGATAGTTATGCTACTATTGTAGCGTAAAATTGCAGGTGATACAATAGACTTATAGAATTTCCAACGGGAGGCTTTGCGATGTTCACTCTTTCCTGTGAATCCACGGTAGATTTGCCCTGGTCTTACATACAGTCCCGAAACATCTCTGTGATCGAGTACTCCTATCTGGTAAACGGTCAGGTGTATCCTGATGATATGGGAAGAAACCCGGACAGTATGCCTCAATTTTATCGCTTTCTGCAAGAAGGCGTTATACCGAAAACGTCTCAGATTACGGAGTCGGCTTATGAGGCATATCTCGAAGGACTCCTTCAGAAAGGTGATGTGCTGCACCTTGGATTTGGCACAGGAATGACGCCTTCCATTTTGAATGGGATCGCAGCCGCGGAAAAACTGCAGGCAAAGTATCCGGACCGTCGGATCATTGTCATCGACACAACCTGTTCCTCTTCCGGTTATGGCATGCTGGTGGATGACGCTGCGGATCTGCGTGACACAGGAAAAGGTCTGGATGAGATCGTCGAATGGATCGAATGTCATTGTCGAAGAGTTCATCATCAGTTTTTCTCAACCACGCTCAGTTATTATCGCCGCAGCGGAAGACTTTCTGGCCCTGCCGCAGCCATCGGCACATTGCTTAGCATTTGTCCGATCATGCGCCTGAACTATGACGGTAAAATTGTTGCATACAACAAAGTCCGAACAAAGAAAAACGCGATCCTGCGCACTGCGGATGAAATGGAGCAGCATGCTGACAGAGGGAAAGAGTACAGCGGGAAATGCTGGATCTGCCATTCAAACTGTCTTTCTGTAGCAGAACAGATGAAAGCCGCCCTTCAGGAACGTTTTCCGAAAATCCACGGCGATATCCGCATCTGTGATATAGGTACGATCATTGCTTCACATTGCGGACCAGGGACTGTAGCGGTATTCTTCTATGGTGATGAACGGCCTCAAATGAACGATTCATCAGAGACTGAAGGTGATCATGAATGACTCCAGCCGTGCGCAAAAATGATCTTTGGAAATCCATCCGAATTCTGACAACCGCTCCCATTCTGGCAATGGCATCTCTCGCGCTGCTTTGGATATGCAGGAGGAATATTTTTTCAAACGCGCTGCAGCTTTGGGCTTTGATCGCATGTCTCGGTCTCTTTCCGCTGATGGCATATCCGCTTCAAAGGTGCATGCCGCATTTTAAAGATAAAGGACGTCACGGGCAAAGATATCTCGCCATGATATTTGCGGTTGGAGGTTATGTTATCTCCGTTCTCGTGAACGCGCTGACCCATGCTTCACGGGCGGTCTGGTTTTTCTGCCTTGAATACCTGTTGAGTGGAATCATAATCATTCTGTTCAACAAGGTTTTTCATCTGAAAATCAGCGGCCATATCTGCGGCGTTGTCGGGCCTATGCTATTATTGATTCAAAACGGCTTGTGGCCAGCATTCCCCATTGGTTGTATTATTTTGATGCTTGTTGCTATTGCCAGTTTGAAAACAGGTCGACACACCGTCATGCAAATGGTCGGTGGTGGGATTGCGGCGCTGGCTGCGTTTGCTGCTTTGTCAATCATGATTGGATGATAGCGTTAGCTCAATGCTATAATGAGAGGGTGAAAACGGCAATGGTAAGAACAGAATACGGCAACGTTGATGGAATCAGAAAAGGTGCTTGTACCGTTTATATGGGAATGCGGCATATTTGGGCCGACTTCGCAAGAAATGGAACCCCCGGATGGGAATGTTATTCGATACAGAAATGCACGAAATACATTTCTTGAGAGGAATCGAGCCGCATGACAACCGCAGACTGATGTTGCGACCTGTTAAACTGGTCTCGTAAAGGATTTATTTATCTCGGTATCATAATGCAACTTCTGTTTTCCTCCGCAAATCCCGATTGTCGGCCCTAAGGCCAATACCAATATGGCATGGATTTATGGGATTTGAAAGGCAGAAGCCGTTATAAGTACCGCCAATTCGGCCTGACAACGACCCTCGTCACAGTTCCCGTCCAGCTGATTGCATTCGCGCCGGGCTTCAGCCTCGGGAACTCGCCGCTCATGTGGTCGTTCATCAGGGTCGAACCCTGATAGGCTTCCTGCAGCACGGAGTCAATGACGATGCTCCCGGATATGTCCGTCAGCTCCACAATGGTTGTGCCCACCATGAGCGTAATATCCCCGGAACCTGTCACCGTCAGGATCGGCTCGGCATATACACTTCCCGGATTAGTGATAACCGTTCCGGAGGTAGTAACCGTGATGTCAGCGGCGGCATCGGCATAGAAGAACGGGTAACAGCGGAAGTTCACGGCAAAGGTGCAGTGCGGATTGCCCCGGAGCACCTTTTCAAAAGGGATTTGGTTACTGATTCGCGCTTTGTAGTATCCGCCAGTTCGATTGGCAAACGTCACGGTGCCGCTGCCCTTCAGCCATGCGGCGATGGCCGGGATCTGGGATGGATCGGAAATAAAGCAGGTGGCTGTCAGGATCATATCGTCGTAGACATCATCACCCTCCAGCTGTGTCAGGCTTCCAGGCCTGCCGGGGACATTGGTCTGCTTGCTTCGTTCCAGCGGAATGGT
>CADCRD010000080.1 GCA_902803725.1 uncultured Eubacteriales bacterium | reverse complement strand
TGTATGGATGCCCGCCGCCTTCCATGGATTCAAGTATGTAACCTCTGGGTGTTGCAACGATATCTGTGCCCTCAGCACGCAGCAGCGCAACATCACCGACTATGATCTGCCGGCTGACATTGAATTTCTGAGCCAGAGTTGCAGCGCTGATCGGTGAGTCGGAAGAGCTGATTGCTTTAACTACATTTTTTCTTCTTTCTTCGGTATTCATAGAAAAAATCTATCACGGACAGGATTATTTGTAAATAGTTTATGCAGCCGATTAAAAAATGAGTTAACAGTCCAGCCGTATCAGGAGATGGATCATGCAGAATTACCGGCAATGATCTACTTTATCTTTATCAGGAAGGCCGGATGTGTTAAAATATCGCCATGAGAAATTTAAACAGCGAACAAAGAAAAGCGGTCGAAATGACCGAGGGACCGCTGCTGATACTGGCAGGGGCAGGCAGTGGCAAGACAGCCACTATGACACACAGGATCGCCCACCTGATAAAAGATAAGGGCGTGCCGCCGTACAATATACTGGCGGTGACTTTTACCAACAAAGCTGCAGGGGAAATGAGAGAACGTGTAGAAGAACTTTTGGGGGGAAGCGTAAACATGTGGATCATGACTTTCCATGCGGCTTGTCTTCGCATACTCAGAATGCATGCGGATGTTCTGGGCTATGGCAGGGATTTTGTGGTTTACGATCCGGTTGATACGAAATCAGTGATCAAAAAAATCCTGAAAGAGCAAAAGATAGATGAAAAGACTTTTAATGCGAACGGTCTTTTGTCTCAGATCAGTGCGTGCAAAGAGCAGGAACTTTCACCTGACGGATTCAGGGAAGTTTATGAAGACAACTATCATAACGATGTGGTATACGAGGTCTACAGGGAATATGACAGGACGCTCCGTAAAAACAATGCCATGGATTTTGACGATCTTCTTCTGAACACAGTCAGACTTTTTGAGAAGGATGAGACTGTTCTGGCGAAATATCAGGACAGATTTCATTATATCATGGTCGATGAGTATCAGGATACAAACAAGACACAGTACAAATTCGTAGCAATGCTGGCTGACAGACACAAGAATATATGTGTTGTAGGTGATGATGACCAGTGCATTTACCAGTGGCGCGGAGCAGACATCACGAACATACTGAATTTTGAAAGAGATTTTCCCGGTGCGCAGGTTATCAAGCTGGAACAGAACTACCGCTCGACCGGAAAGATATTGGCGGCGGCACATTCCGTCATTGAGAACAATCATCAGCGCAAGGCAAAAAAACTGTGGACAGAGGCAGAAGAAGGCAGCAATATCACATACCGCAGAGCCGACAATGAAAAAGACGAGGCTGCTTATGTAGCACAGGAGATAATACGGGTGAAGGGTCCGGCTCAGAAATATTCTGATTTTGCCGTGCTGTACAGAACGAATTCTCAGTCAAGAACATTTGAAGAAGCTTTTTCCGCAAGGGATATACCATATAAAGTTGTAGGCGGTGTCAGATATTACGACCGCAAGGAAATCAAAGACATGATCGCTTATATGAGGCTGGTCCTGAATCCTTCGGATGATCTGGCTCTGACCAGGATCATAAATGAACCGAAGAGAGGGATCGGCACGACTACAGTGACCAAACTCACGGGCTTTGCAGCCGCAACAGAAAGCAGCCTCTTTGAAGTGATCAGCGATGAGGGCGTCCAGAATGGTGTGTCGGCAAAGGCAGGAAGCGGGCTCAGACAGGTTTCTGACTGTATCAGAAAATATCACGACGAGATGGACAATCTGAAGGTGTCTAATATCTATGACGGGCTGCTGAATGATACGGGTTATCTGAAGGCTCTGGAAACAGCTGAAACCGCGGAGGCAGAGATAAGAATGGAAAATCTGCTGGAATTCAAATCCGTCATCTTTGATTATGAAGAAGAGGGCGAATTGACACTGGCCGATTTTCTTGAAAGAATAGCCCTGATCTCGGATATCGACAATCATGATCCGGACGCAGATGCCGTAGTGCTGATGACGATGCACAGCGCCAAGGGTCTGGAATTTCCATATGTGTTCATGCCGGGTATGGAAGATGGTCTGTTCCCGGGATGGAGATCGATCGATGATGTCAGCAAACTCGAGGAGGAAAGACGTCTTTGTTATGTTGGGATGACGAGGGCGATGGAGCAGCTGTGGCTGACGAGTGCGGCTTACAGAGTTATGTATGGCAGCGGCAGCTTTACCAGGGAATCCACTTTTTTGAGGGAACTGGATCCGAAACTGCTGGAAGGCGATGGTGTGTTCCGCAGCCGCAGTGAATCGAGATTTGGCGAGGCAAAGAGCTTTGACGGGTATCAGGATCCTGCCCCGGCAAGACCGTTCGACAGACTGGCCCGTGCCAGGAGAGAGGTCAAAAAGAAAAAAGATCCGGTGGTGCTGGCTGCAGGTGACAGAGTAAAGCATGACAAGTTCGGTGAAGGTCTGGTGATCACCGTTAAAGGAAATGTCGTTGAGGTCGCGTTTGACAGCGCAGGAATGAAGAAGCTGGCTGCCGATGTGGCACCGCTGACAAAGCTGTAATGAAATTGTAATGGCATGCTTAAGTGAAGAAACGAAGGAAAAACCGAAATGAAAAAAGAAGAATTCACATATTTGTCATCGGACAGAAAAACAAAAATCCATGCGATAAGATGGATACCTGACGGTGAGATCCGCGGGGTGCTGCAGATCAGCCACGGCATGGTCGAGTACGTGGACAGGTATGATAACTTTGCAGCTTATCTGGCCGGAAACGGTTTTTACGTGACAGGAAATGATCATCTGGGGCATGGAGCTTCTGTTATTAGTGAGGATGATCATGGGTATTTCGGACATCCGGACGGCAACAAAGATGTCATTTCCGATATGCATCAGCTGCGCGAACTGACGCTGAGTGAGTTAGAAAAAACAAGAACTGAGGAAAAAGATCTTCCTTACTTTATGCTGGGTCACAGCATGGGGTCCTTTTTGCTGCGTCAGTATCTGACGATATATGGTGAAGGACTTGCAGGTGCTGTTATTATGGGTACAGGATTTCAGCCGGCGGCTGCTCTTGCCGGCGGAAAGGCATTGTGCCGGATACTGGCGGCTGTCAGAGGATGGAAAGGTCACAGCGAACTGATAAACAATATGGCTATCGGAGGTTATGGAAAGAAGATAAAAAATGCCAGAACTGAGCAGGACTGGCTGTCGAAGGATGAGGATGTGGTAGATGCTTACAGAGCAGATCCGTGGTGCACTTATATGTTTACTCTTAACGGATATTATCAGATGTTCAGTGGAATGCAGACAGCACACGATCCTAAGATGATCGGGCGCATACCAAAAGATCTGCCGATACTGATCGTTTCCGGCAGTGATGATCCTGTTGGAGATTTCGGCAAGGGCGTAAAGAAAGTGCGTGACATGTACCGCGATCTTGGATTTACAGATGTAAAAATGAAACTGTACCCGGGCGACAGACATGAAATACTGAACGAGCTGGACAAGGAACTGGTATACGGAGATCTCCTTGAATGGATGCAGACCCGGATGATGAAGATCTGATCAAGTTGTAAGACAAAAAACAGCTGCAAATTATGATGGAAGTGCAGGAGGATTTCCGGTGGATATTTCAGAAAAAAAAGAACGAATCAGAGAGCTGACGGCACAGCTGAATGAGGCAGCCGAAGCTTATTATAAATACAGCAGGGAGATCATGTCTAATTTTGAGTACGACAGGCTTTATGATGAGCTTGAGACTCTTGAGAAAGAAACCGGTATCATCCTTGCAGGCAGTCCTACTCAGAACGTTGGTTATGAGATATTGACAGAGCTGCCTAAAGAAGCGCATCCGCAAAGGATGCTCTCACTGGACAAAACCAAAGATGTGGATCAATTACGGTCGTGGCTCGGGGATAAAACGGGTCTTTTGTCCTGGAAGATGGATGGCCTGACGGTGGTGCTGACATATGAAGAAGGTCGTCTTGCAAAGGCTGTCACACGCGGCAATGGTGAAGTGGGCGAGGTCATAACGGCGAATGCGCGCACCTTTGTGAACCTGCCCGTCGTGATCCCGTACAAGGGGCGGGTGGTCCTGAGGGGAGAAGCGATCATTACCTACTCAGATTTTGAGAAGATCAACGAGAGCATTCCCGAGATGGAAGCAAAATACAAGAATCCGCGCAATCTCTGCAGCGGATCGGTCAGACAGCTGAACAGCCGGATAACAGCAGAGAGAAATGTGCGATTTAAGGCTTTCGCATTGGTCGAAGGAGAGGGAACAGACGGATCTGAGACAGATACAAGTACTTCGCGAAAGGCGCAGATGGAGTGG
>CADCRD010000079.1 GCA_902803725.1 uncultured Eubacteriales bacterium | reverse complement strand
CTGCGGCAAGCTGGCATCATGGCTCAAACAGACAGGCAAAAGACCTATGCTGTGTGCATGTGACGTATACAGACCTGCCGCCATCGACCAGCTGGAGGTCGTGGGCAAATCAGTAAACACTCCTGTGTTCACGATGCGTTCCACAAAGGAGCCTGAGGTCATCGCTCTGGCCGGCGTCAAAGAAGCGCAAAAGCAGAACTGCAACGTACTGATCGTCGATACGGCCGGACGTCTGCAGATCGATGAAGAGCTGATGGAAGAACTGGCCAAGATAAAAAGGATAATAAAGCCGCATGAGATACTTCTCGTTGTGGATGCACTTACCGGTCAGGATGCCGTGAATGCCGCTCAGGGATTTAATGACAAACTGGGAATCGACGGCATCGTCATGACGAAGATGGATGGTGATTCCAGAGGCGGAGCGGCTCTGTCCGTAAAGAAGGTGACCGGAAAACCGATCAAATTCGTCGGCATGGGCGAAAAGATGAATGAACTGGAACCGTTCCATCCCGACAGAATGGCATCGAGAATTCTGGGCATGGGCGATATGATGACGCTAATCGAAGAAGCCGAAGCCAAACTTGACGAAGAAAAAGCCATAGAACTGGAAAAGAAACTGAGAAAGAATCAGTTCACCTTAGAGGATTTTCTGGATCAGATGCAGCAGGTCAAGAAGATGGGCGGTCTTACAAAAATCATATCCATGCTGCCCGGAGCCAATACGAACCAGGTAAAGGAAGAAGATATAGAAAAAGGCGAGCGTGAGTTCGTCATCATGGAAGCGATAATCAATTCCATGACAAAAGAAGAAAGAAATAATCCGTCGGTCTTAAACGGCAGCAGACGGAAGAGAATAGCGGCGGGCAGCGGTCAGCCGGTCAGCAAAGTGAACAACACGATCAAGAAATACGAAGAATCAAAAAAGATGATGAAAAAGTTCACAAAACCGGGGGCCAAGCTTCCGAAGATGTTCAGATAACTGCAGCTTCGCAGCGAAAAGTTAAAAATGTTAGATAACATACAGTTAAATAACATCAGTATAAATCAGCGCAGAGCATCAAGCAGGCGCAAAGCAAATAATAATCATAACTAAACGGAGGAAAACAAAAATGGTAAAAATCAGACTTAAGAGAATGGGTGCAAACAAAAAGCCTTTCTACAGAGTAGTTGTAGCTGATTCGAGATCACCGAGAGACGGAAGATTCATCGAAGAGCTCGGATATTTTGACCCGCTGAAGGACCCTGAAGTCATCAAGATCGATGCTGAGAAGGCACAGAAATGGCTTGCAAACGGAGCACAGCCGACAGAAAGAGTAAAGTCTTTGTTTAAACAGGCAGGTATTATTCAGTAAGGAAAGCGGTGATTACCTATGGTAGGATTAGTTGAAGCGATCGCAAAATCGCTGGTAGATGATCCTGATGCTGTTGAGGTAACTGAAAGAGAGGACAAAAATGTCACAGTTGTCCAGCTTAAAGTTGCCGCAGATGATATGGGAAAAGTCATTGGTAAACAAGGGCGCATCGCAAAAGCTATCAGGACAGTCGTAAAAGCGGCTGCGGTCAGAACGAACAAAAAAGTCGTTGTTGAGATAGTTCAATAACAAAATGTGAAAGACACAAGGCACATAGAGGATATGTGCCTTGATTTAGATTTTTGAGACAAAAGACGAAAGAAATTATGGAAAAGATCAAAATCGGAAAAATCACATCGCCTGTGGGGCTGAAAGGCGAAGTAAAGATCATCAGTTATTCGGATGATCCTGAGCGTTTTGAAATGCTGGATTCCGTCTATGCACAGATGAGAAAACAACGCAACACGGACACAGACGCCGGTGCAAAGGAAGCCGGTTATCAGGAGCTTTTAATAGAAAATGTCAGATACAAAGGATCCGGGGTTATCCTGAAACTTGAAGGCATAGATGACAGGAATGCTTCTGAAAGAGCCAGAGGAATGGAATTGTTCATGGATGCAGCAGATCTACCTGAACTTGAACAAGGACAGTTTTATGTGAGAGATATCGTCGGGTTCGAAGTTCGCACATCCGCAGGCGAAGTTATCGGAACGCTAAAAGATGTCCTGACGAATACTGCTCAGGATGTATATGTTGTAAGCAGAACTGATGCTGAAAGTAAAGCAGCCGTTCCGCGCGATATTATGATCCCGGGCGTTCCCGAGTTCATACGCAGCGTTGATACAGAAAATAAGGTTATTACAGTTGAATTGCCGGAAGGATTGATGGAACTGTGAAGATAGATATTCTGACCCTTTTTCCCGAGATGTTTGCGCCTCTTAAGACCAGTATGCTGGGCAGGGCGTCGGAAAAAGGGATCCTCGATATCAGACTGACAGATATCAGGGACTATACAAAAGATAAACATAACAGAACGGATGATTATCCCTTCGGCGGAGGGGTGGGAATGGTAATGATGGCCGATCCTGTTTTTTCTGCGCTTCGGGCAGTGGGTGCTGAAAGAAAGAAAATCATCTATATGTCACCTAAAGGCAAAGTTCTGGATCAGGAAAAGATAGAAGAACTGTCCCGGACAGACGAGATGGTCGTCCTCTGCGGCCATTACGAGGGGATCGATGAACGGATCCTGGAGCAATGGGATATTGAGGAGATATCGATCGGAGACTACATATTGACAGGGGGCGAGCCTGCAGCTATCGTTCTGGTGGATGCGGTCGCCAGGCTGGTGCCGGGTGTCCTGAGTCATAATGAGTCTGCGGTGGACGAGTCGATCTATTCAGGTCTGCTGGAATATCCCCAGTATACAAAACCCAGAGAGTATGAGGGGCTGAAAGTCCCTGAAGTACTGCTGAACGGCAATCACAGGCTGATATATCTGTGGAGGCTGGAACAGTCACTTCGCCTCACAAAGGAAAGGCGCCCGGATTTGTTTGAAAAATTTCTTGAAAAAACTTCAGAACTGGCCAAAGACGAAAAAAAGGTTCTTGAAAAGGTTTTGCAGGAAGATACTATGTGATACAATATTTTGTGGAGATAGATAATGCCAAAACTAAAGAAAAAGACAGTAATAATATTCATACTGGCAGTGATTCTTTTGTATGTGATAGTTGAAGTGATCCCGCCGCTGACAGGAGCTTTAGCCAGTACAGAGGTGCTGGAGTATGGCAAACTTAAGGTTTCAGATGTTGAAGACTGCTGGATAGTCCGCGATGAAACGGTATACAAGGCTCCTGAAACAGGAACCATGAAGATCTACGCAGGTGAGAGCACACTGATAAAACGCGGCAGCAGGATCCTGGATCTGACCCCGAAAAACAGCGATTCTAAAACTATAGGAAGCGAGGGAAGCAGTGCTTACAAGGGATTCAGGAACAGACTGGGCGATGCAATGGTTGCTGAAAAGGACGGAAAAAGCGACCGGAAAGGACTGTTCTCTTTCTATGTGGACGGGTATGAAGCATATCTCACACCGGGCAGGATCAAAAAACTCACGGAAAGTGAAATCAAAAGCGTGACAAAAAAGCCTGAGAGTCTTGAAAGAACTGATGCAACAAAGGGAGATCCGATATTTAAAATAGCGGACAACAGTGCATGGTATCTGGTCTGCTGGATAGATGAAGAAAAAATCGCCAGATTCGAAAAAAACAAGCAGGTCAGTGTCAGACTGCCCGGCGGTACGATCGAAGCGAAGGTGGATCAGGTCAACGAAGCGGGCAGAAAATGGCAGCTGGTGCTGAAGACAAACAGGTATTATAAGAATTTCATGAAAAACCGGAGCTTTGAAGCGGAGATAGTCACAACAGATCTTGAAGGGCTCTTGATATCAAATGACTGTCTTGTAATGAAAGACAAAAAAACCGGATGCTATGTAAAGGACCGTACAGGTGAATACAGATTCAAAGAAGTGCAGACACTTGCTACAGACGGTGAGAAGACCATGGTGACCGAAACACAGTTTTTTGATGAAAAAGGCAACCCTGTCATGACGGTCAAAGCTTATGATGAGGTGAAAAAAGATCCTGACTGATCAGGCGGAGGTGAAAAATGTCGGATATAAAAAGAAATATTGAGGCAGTAAGAAGCAATCTGAAAGAAGATGTCCTGCTGGTAGCTGTAACAAAGACTCACAGCCCTGATGAGATAAACGAGGCCATAGATTGCGGAGTTACGGATATCGGAGAAAACAAGGTACAGGAAATACTTGATAAATATGACAAGGTAAAGCCGGTAAGATGGCATATGATAGGTCATCTGCAGACAAATAAAGTCAAATACATAATCGACAAGGTCGTTTTGATACACTCCGTCGATTCATTGAAACTTGCCAAAGAGATAAACAAGCGAGCGGCGGCGGCAGGAAAGATCATGGATATACTGATCCAGGTCAATGCGGCGCACGAAGAAAGCAAGTGGGGAATAGATCCGGCTCTTACCGGAGATCTCATAGGAGAGATCCTGGAAAACTGTCCGAATGTACGCATAAAGGGACTGATGTCAGTCGCTCCGTATTCGGATGATCCGGATGAGATCAGGCCGTACTTTGCCGAAGTCAGAAAACTTTATGACAAGTATGGCGCGATGGAAAACGAGATGGTGGATTTTGAATATCTGTCAATGGGAATGACACATGATTATATTACGGCCATGGAAGAGGGTTCCAACCTTGTAAGAGTTGGTACGGCGATCTTTGGCGCAAGAGTATATTAATAAAAGGAT